>JAJUGF010000205.1 GCA_029268495.1 Gracilibacillus sp. | reverse complement strand
GATTAATTGAATCCAAAAACTTTTTGCTTGTTTTTGTTTAGCTGTTTTCACGAGAATCATTTCCATTGAAATAATTACCCACAATCCTGCAAGTACTTTTACAATCAATTCTCCTAATTGCGGAAAGCCACTTTCTGCATATAATGCAAATAAGTCTCCACCTGAATATAAAATTAATAAATAATCCAAGCGTAAAATCATATGTACGATTTTTCCTGCTTTACTTCCTTTTTTGTACATCGCATAGGAAATGAGCAATAAAATAATTGCTAATACCCATGATGTAATGTGTAAATGTGTCATTTCGTTACCCCCATTTTTCAAATTTATACTCTAAAAAGTATCATACCACGGACTGGCATCTTTTTCATGTATAAGCAAGTTCGATTACTCAATTGTGACAATTTTCTTTTGTCCCCATGGTGCAATTACAATTGTCACAAGTAATTCACCAGATTCTTCGTACATTTCTCCCGTATTATCTTCAATATAATAACGTCCTAATCCTAAGTCTACATGATACTTATTATCGAATGTATCAAACCACTCATACTTTGCTAATAATACCACTTCATTCTTTTTATTTTTTGGTTTAATTTGATTGACTTCCTTTATTTGATAGATATCATTAGCATCTTTCTCTAAAGTTAGGTAAATAGGATCCCCATAAGATAGTTCCTCATCTATATCCCACTCACTACGTGTAATTCGCTCCACTTCATAATCTAAAATCAAGTAATCTCCATAAAAAGGATCTTGTGGGTCAATAGGAATTGTTTGTAATTTGATTTCTTCACCGAATGCATCCATTAAATAAAACGCACTAGCCATTCCAATTAGAAACAATGCCTGTAAACTGACAGTAATATAAAAGGCATACTTTTTCATTTGTCAGCCACCTCACTATGTTTTAATTCGCGACGTTTTCTTTCTAAAAAGTAGCCCAATAGAAATAGCAATATTCCACCAATGAAGAAAAATATAGACTTATCTAAGAACGCCCAAGCCAAATGGAAATAAGCAATAAATGTGCTAATTAAGAATGTGACAGACCCTAATGTGATTTTTTTCATATCTTCTACTCGATAACCTAGCATTAGCCAGGATAGCGACACAATGAAAAGTGCTAACATAGATAGATAATCACTATACTCGCCTGCATACGCAATCGGAATAAATAACAATAATGATGGTAAGTACATATAATGACGCCTTGTTATTTGTATCCCGACTGCAATGAGAAATAATGGAATCCATAGAAAAAAGTATATCCAATCTAACTCTATTCGTGCATAACGAAGAAATATTGTTTCAAAACATGTGAACACAAATCCAGCGAGAAGTGCAACATACTGAAATTCTTCTTTGATTCTATCTTTATTAAGAATGGCACCTGCAATAAAGAGTAGCAAGAAAATGTGTAGATAGATGTGATAATCATGGTCAGAAACTATAACAAAGACAATTCCCTGTACCAAGTAACTCCATCCGAACAAAAGGGAATAGAGCCTATTTGGTTCATGATACACATAATGTAAGCATGCTGCTACAAAGAATATAGCTAACAACCAATAAAAAGATTGATAGTTCATCCCATTGTAAATTTGTCCTATTGTTATAACAGTGACAGTGAATACAAACAATGCTGGATGTTTATAAATAACAAATAGACTAAATGCAGCAATCGACCATATTAGAAACGGTACAGCATGTAAATAAGAGTAATGATACATTTGACCTAATAGGAAAATACCCGCTCCAAATATAAATAAACCAATGATAAGGAGACTTAATCCAACTTTTGTAGATTTATAACGGTAAAAATAATTACCAATCATATAATAACCAATCATAAATAAAAGAATAATGGTTAAATTAACTAGATGTGGAATTACATGAAGATTCGATGCAACATATGTCAAAAAACCCAATCCAATAAACAAACTTGCAAATAAAAACAGTAAATATGAACGATCTTTCAGCTCATATCTATTCACAATTTTGTGAAATTGATCTTCTGTAATAATTTCTTCCTTTAGCCATTCTGTTGCTTCTTTCATAATCTCTTGTCTATTCATCCAATCATTAAGCCACCTTTCTTTTATTCGCTAGCTTTTCTTTATAAATAAAACTCCGCCACATCCATTCCATTGGTCCCCTTTTGTATCTTTTTAACCACATATAACTTAATCCTAATTGACATACATATACAACACATACAACAAGTACTGTTTCTAATGGTCCTAACTTGCCATATAAACGGAAACCAATAGAATAGAACAAAAAGACACTCACAATGGATTGAAGTAAGTAATTAGATAATGCCATTTTCCCTACATACGCAAACATTGTAAAAAATCGAGTCATATATGGATATAAGAGTGTAATAGAAAGCATGTAAAAAATACTTGAACTAATTCCTCCAATTGTATCTTGTAACAATGTGAACCAAAGTGGATTGCCAAATGCATATGGTCCTGCTTTAAATAAACCAAAGAGAACGAAGCTAATCACTAATGCTTTTATTAGTAATGGACGGTATGTAGTCACATCGTGTAGCCATTTCTTTCTTGCAACTACTACACCTAAAATAAAAATAGGTAAAATATTGGAGAGAATAAAGATAAAATTAAAAGGATTGTTTGCATAAAACCAATCTGCTAAATTTTGCTTAAAAATATCTGACCATGAACCATTTCCATAATGTTGAAGAGATTGTGCTATTGCCACCCCATTACTTAAATCAGCATCTGTCATAAAGCCTTGTGCGAGGTAGAGAAGCCCTGTATATAATAATACAGGAATAAGTAAGATACATAGTGCTGTGATTAATAATGTTTGATTCTTAAGTGGGAAAAACAATAGTAAGATAAATCCAATTACACTATATGTTAATAAAATATCCCCATGCCAAATAAAAAATGCATGAATAAAACCAAACAGGAACAATAAAGATAATCTCCGTATCATGATACGATTTGGAGTTATATTCTTCCCTTCTAAGTTTTCCCAGATTATTTGCATCCCAAAGCCGAATAAAAAGGAAAATAAAGAATAGAAACTTGCTTGAAAGAATATATCTAATATCATTTGCCAAATGCTCGGCTCTCCTGTCCCCCAATAATTTTGGCCATTCCCATATAAAAAATACGGACCATTAAATGTTGGGATATTTACTAAAAATATACCGAATATGGCTATGCCTCTTGCTGCATCTATCCAAGGTAACCTCTTGTTTTCTACTAATGGTCGAGCATGTTCACTCATTATTCCTACGTCCTTTCTTCGTTTATTCTTATATCTACATTGTATCGCAGAAAAATGCTTTCAACTATATAAAAAAAGATTCCTTACATAACTTTTTCACAAACCTTTCCATTCTACATAAACTAATTCTAGATACCATCTTTATACGTTACTACAAGCGACCACTCTTCACTCCTATTAGGAAAGTTAGGTGAGAACATGCCCGCAATTGTTGGAGCTGTAAAAGTGATTAATATTGGTTCGTCAAGTATTTTCCACATTGGTGATGTGTATAAAATGGAACCATCTACACAAGCAAAAACATTTGCAGGTGGAGGTTCCTTTAATACAGGTAACGGAATTCGTATCGCGATTCAAAACTCTACTACAGGGTTTGTTGATAGCGATCAATTCGATCAAAATATTGTTGAAATATAGAAGGTGAAACATATGGAATTAACAATCAACCAATCTATTTATATTCATTTCTTAAAAGTGGGAAGTGTGTCAAATTCTTCGGTCTTACAAATTGGTAGTACCGGACAATTACATGCACTATCGCAATTATATAATACAGGTGGGTTTGCAAAGACAGCAGAAGATGTAGGTTTGGAAAGTAGTGTAGAACCATTAGTTCCATTAGCTTCTCCATCCTAAATATAGATTGCGAGTAAAGGAGGACATTATTTTGGATTATTCTCAGGTGATTTTTTATATCCAACAATTACAACAACAAGTACAACTACTCAATCTAAAAATAAACTCCTTAGAAACTCGAATACAACAATGTGAACTAATGGATCACAGTCCAAAAACAAATATAGAAAAGTTAGAGTATCATTTTGATCAACTAAAAATTGAACGTCTTGATGGCACTTTGCATATCGGTGTTACCCCTGAAGATCTAACAAAAACAGATGATTTCTCATTGCCATTACCACAACACCCTTCTGCTTCTTTGTATCAGGGATTACAACAGGCATTTGACTACAATTTACCACCATATATACAAACGTTAGAATCGGACTATGATCTCCAATTAACAGATGCTTATCGTCAAACATTATTGCAAGACATGAGAAAGCAATTGCCAAATCGTCTCACACATTATATGCAAAAAGATAAGAAACCAACAGACGAAATTATCCCTAAAATCCTTC
>JAJUGF010000204.1 GCA_029268495.1 Gracilibacillus sp. | reverse complement strand
TGTTCCTGGTGGCGAATATGCAAAAGCCGTAAGCCCACAACAAGCCATCACCATTGCACGAGATAATAATCAATCCATTTTATATGATCAAAAATCACAAGCACCGTATTTCTTTTATACAGATAGTAATGGCAAAAGACATGAAGTATGGTTCGAGGATGCAAGGTCCATTCAACGGAAATTTGATTTAATTAAAGAAAAAAATCTACGCGGCATCAGCTATTGGAAACTAGGCCTATCCTTCCCCCAAAACTGGCTACTACTAGAAGATAACTTTCAAATTACAAAGAAATAACAAAAGCTCTAGTGCCCGTTTAGGAACGTAGGGACTGGAGAGAATCAACTGAGATAAAGGAATCACGATGAGCTTGCGAATCGATGATGACTTATCGTAGGTTGATTTGCGAAGTCGCCTAGTTTCTGGGCACTTGAGCTAGACGGACAAAAGCTCAAACGCCCGTTTAGGAACGCAGGGACTTTTGTTATTCTTTCTCCTTATAAAAAATATGGAGAGCAATCATCCTCAGCTCTCCATATCTATATTCATCAACTGTTTTAATTCCTCTTTATTTCCTACTAAATCCTCTAATGTATAGCCATCTAATACTTGAAAAAAAGCAGCGATTGCTTTTGCAACAGCGTGTTTTAAATGACATGCTGATGTGATGACACATTGGTTATGATTACCGTCAAAGCACTCTAACATATAAAAATCATTTTCCATTAGCCGCACGACTGCACCAACATTAATATCCTTTGGCTCTTTTGCTAATATCATGCCGCCATTTCTACCTCTTATTGTTTCAATATAACCGTTCACACTCAACTGATGGACAACTTTCCGAATATGCTCTGTTGAAATAAAAAATGTGTCTGAAATCTCATTGATGCTCGTCTTTTCATTTTTTGACGCTGTGTAAATAAGTACACGTAACGCATAATCGGTATATTTCTTTAACCGCATAAATACATGCTCCTTTAATTCACTCAATAGTCTAAGTCTACACGTTTAGTCAATAATTTGACAATAGTATGTAACAAAATTGTCATACCTTTCGTCTAAATCCCCTTGAATTACTTTTGCAACTTTTTATACAATAAAACATGTAAACAAAATACATGTTTTAAAAGGAGATTGTTATGTCAACTCAAACTCAACCTTTATCAAAAGAAACAATTGAAATCGTAAAGTCCACAGTACCAGTACTTGAACAACATGGTAATTCGATTACTTCTCGATTTTATCAATTATTATTTACAAATCATCCGGAACTTAAAAATATCTTTAATCAAACAAACCAAAAAAGAGGTAAGCAACCTCAAGCATTAGCGAATGCTGTCTATGCAGCGGCTGCTAATATCGATCAATTGCACAACATTTTGCCTGTCGTAAAACAAATTGCACATAAACACCGCAGTTTGAATATTCGTGCAGAACATTATCCAATTGTTGGGGAGAATTTATTAAAAGCAATGAAAGACGTCCTTGGTGACGCGTGTACAGATGCCATTACAAATGCATGGGCAGAGGCTTATGGTGTGATTGCAGATGCATTTATCAGTGTAGAAAAAGAAATGTACCAAGAAACTGCACAACAAAAAGGTGGATGGATTGGCTATCGTGACTTTACTGTCATTCAAAAAGTAGAAGAAAGTGATGTGATTACTTCCTTTTATTTAAAACCAGCTGACTTAGGGGAGATTCCTACATTTGAAGCGGGCCAATATATTACAGTAAAAGTACAAGTGCCTGGTATTCCATATACTTGTCAAAGACAATATAGTTTGTCCTGCCAACCAAATAGTGAATATTTCCGAATAAGTGTAAAAAAAGAAACAAGCATGGAAGGACATCCAGATGGCGTTGTATCTACTTTCTTACATGAACAAGTATCAGAAGGAGACAAAATTGCTATTAGTGCACCTGCAGGCGATTTCGTATTAAATAAAGAGACAAAACCGCTTGTATTAATTAGCGGTGGTGTTGGTTTAACACCATTAACAAGCATGCTTCATACAACAATCGAGCAACAACCAAACCGTGAAATTCATTATATTCATGCAGCACAAACAGAAAAGATGCATGCATTAAAAGATGAAGTAACGAAAGCCGCATCAAAAAGTGACCTTGTACATTGCTACACTGTTTATGAGAAGCCTGTAGATGAAAGTACTTGTGATAAAACTGGTTTTATTGATTTAACATTCTTACAATCCATTATTCCGACAACAAATGCTTCCTTCTACTTCTGTGGACCAGAACCATTCATGAAAGCAGTATTTAAAGCTTTAAAAGAATGGAATGTGGAAGAATCAGATATCCACTTTGAATTCTTCGGACCACAAGGCGATTTAGAAGCTTAAAAAAAACCAAGGAAATCCAATCAATAATCGGATTTCCTTGGTTTTATTTATTCTTCTAGTGTAGATGTATCGCCTGTCGGTAATCCTAATTCCCAAGATTTCAACAGTCGACGCATAATTTTTCCACTTCTTGTTTTTGGAATACTATCTTTAATTTCAATTTCTCTTGGTGCCGCATGTGCACTTAAGCCTGTTTTAACAAAAAGTCGGATATCTTCTAATAACTCATCAGAAGCTTCATAACCTGGATTTAATGTAATAAATGCTTTAATGATCTCTCCACGTTCTGGATCTGGTTTTCCTATAACACCAGCTTCTGCAACAGCTTTATGTTCAATGAGCTTACTCTCCACTTCAAATGGTCCAACGCGTTCACCTGATGTATTAATAACATCATCCAAACGTCCTTGGAACCAAAAATAACCGTCTTCATCCATGTATGCACTATCCCCTGACACATACCATCCATTAAGAAAATAACTTTCGTATTTGCCCGGATTGTTCCAAATCGCACGCATCATAGAAGGCCAACCTTTTTTAATTGCTAAATTACCCATTTGATTTGGCGGCAATACATTTCCTTCATTATCTACAATTGCTGCATCTACACCAGGAATAGGTTTCCCCATAGAACCTGGTCTTATTTCCATACATGGTAGATTCACAATAAGCATCGCACCTGTTTCTGTCATCCACCACGTATCATGTATACGTAAATCAAATACACGTAATGCCCATGTGATTACTTCAGGATTCAAAGGTTCCCCGACACTCATAATATGACGCAAACGAGAAAAATCGTATTGTCTTACTAATTCTTCACCAGCACTTACGAATTTACGTAATGCTGTTGGAGCAGTATACCATATTGTTACATGATGTTTATCTAATGTTTCATACCAAGATTCTGGTGTAAATCGTCCACCTCTAATCACATTCGTTACCCCATGCAGCCATGGTGCGAAAATACCGTAGCTTGTGCCAGTTACCCAGCCAGGATCTGCTGTGCACCAATACGTATCGTCTTCTTTTAAATCAATTACCCATTTTCCTGTTGCGTAATGTTGAATCATAGCATTGTGTACATGATATACCCCCTTTGGCTTGCCTGTAGAACCTGATGTATAATGAATAAGCATTCCATCTTCAAGGTCCACCCATTCTATATCAAATGTCTCTGCCGCATTTGTTACTTCTTTATTGAAATCAATATATTTATCTGTATCGATTTCCTCATCGCTAATTAACACAATTTGTTCAAGTTTTGGCAATTCATCAACAGGCACACGTTTTAACAATTCAGGTGTCGTGATCAGCATCGTTGCTTCACTATCCTCTAGTCTGTCACGAACTGCCTGTTCCATAAATGCTTCAAACAATGGCCCAGCAATTGCCCCAATCTTTAAGATACCAAAGAAACTAGCATAAAATTCTGGGCTTCTAGGCATAAATAAAAAAACTCGATCCCCTTTTTGTACGTCATATTTCTTTAGTACATTTGCTACTTGATTGCTACGTTTACTTAGTTGACTGAATGTTACTTTTTCTTCACGATCAGGTGCTGTATATAATAACGCTACTTTGTCTTGTAATGATGGGTTATTTGCATGTTTATCAACTGCTTCATATGCTGCATTTACTTTACCTGTTTCATACCAAGTAAATGCTTTTTTTATCTCTTCCCAGTCGAACTTCTCTCTAACTTCCTCATAACTCGTCACATTGTAGTTACCTTCTCTTGCTGGTATTCTCGTCATATCCATCCCTATCGCTCCTTTAATTTGTAAACGTTTGCATTTTCACTTTCTTGAAATGTTTCTCCCCTACTATTTATTGTAACTAATTATGATTAGATTGCAAGTAGTTTCCATTTTTCACGGAGTCTGTTCACAAGTAACGGCTATTCACTCCAAAATCGATTCGTCTAATTTCGTATGTTCTACACAAAATCGCGAATACTATATTATGAACATTCCAATTGACAGAAAAAGGAGGAAGCTTCCTATTGCGAACAAAACGAAAACAATTGGTCAATAAACATATCGATCCTTCTTTAGAGAATA
>JAJUGF010000203.1 GCA_029268495.1 Gracilibacillus sp. | reverse complement strand
TTGTAATGTATTTAAGTGTAACACAAATGCGTCTGCTTCTGTCCATTCCAGTATTTGGAGTAATTCTTTTTCTGTTAATCCTTCATTCAATTGCACTGCTCCTATATTGGCAATAATCGGGATTGTCGGTGCATACTTTCTCAATTGAAAGGAAGTGCGATATGCTTCACTCTCTAGCATAATTCTTGTTGAGCCTAATCCTAGCATCCAGCCTCGTTCCTCTGCCGCTATCGCTAGACGCTGATTAATGGTTTCTGCTAATTCCACGCCACCTGTCATCGAACTAATTAAGAAAGGTGTCTTCAATTGCTTCCCAAAAAAAGATGTGGATAATGTGATTTCATTAAAATCAATTTCAGGAAGTGCATGATGAATGAATCGAAATTGTTCTAAGCCATTTGTCATACCCTTGCCTAGAGATTGCTCAGACAAACTTAACTCAATATGTTCACTCTTTCGCCTTTGTATCGAATCTGCCATGTGTATCCTCCTTCTCTTCTATTCGTTCACGATTGCCCTTGCTGTAACTTGTCCTGATTTTACTACAATAGGCGTCCCACCACCCGGATGAACAGATCCACCTACAAACCAAAGATTATTGTATTTTTTTGATTTATTTGGTAAACGGAAAAATGCCTGTTTCCAATTATTTGAACTCAGTCCATATATACTGCCTCGAAAGGCTTCTGTATGTGTATATAAATCCACTGGCGTCATTATTTCTTCATATTCAATATACTCAGATAAATCATGCAGTCCTCTTCGCTCTAACTCTGCTATAATTTCAGATTTGTATCGTTCTTTATTCGTGTTCCAATCTTGTTCACTAGTAAGTGCTGGAGCATTTACTAGAATAAATAAGTTACTAGAATCCATATTCGGAATCACCGAATCATCCTCATAACCAGAATAACATACATAAATCGTTGGCTTGGTTACCATCTGTTTGTCTACGAATATTTCTTTAAATTCATCCTGATAATTTGCCGGAAAGAAGACTTGATGATGTTTTAACAATGAATAGCGCTTCTTTATTCCTAAGAGAATAGCAAAACCGGATAATGACGGCTCAATATGTTTGATTTTTCTATAAGTCGGATCATCTTGTAACCACTTATGATAGAATGTCAATGCATCCATATTACACACAATCGTATCCGCTGTATATGCAGAGTTATTTGTCCTCACACTAACAATCTCATCCGTTTTTTTCTCCAAATCGATGACCTCTGTATCAAAATGAAAAGCCACTCCAAGCTCTTCAGCAAGTTTTTTGAATGCTAGAGCAATTTGAAAAGTCCCACCTTTTACACGATATACTCCTAAATTCCCTTCAATATGTCCCATCATACCAAATATTGCTGGTGCTTTATATGGTGATGACCCAACATATGTTGCATAACGCCCGAACATAGCTAGTGTATTCGGGTGCGTAAAGAATTGGTTTAACCATTTTTGGTATGCTGTAAATGGATGGATTTTTAAAAAATTGGTAATAAGTGAAACATCCAATGTACTCTTCCACCCTATCATCGCACGATTTAAAAAATGCTTCTCAGCCGTTTCAAATAATTTCTTACTTGCATACAAAAATTCTCGATACTTATTCGCATCTGTCACACTATACTTCGCAATCATTGATTCTACTTTTTCTATATTTGTCGAAAACTGTACAACATGATGATTGGCAAAATAATTGGTCGTACCTGATTCTACATGCTCAAACTGTACATAATCTTCCATTCTTCTTCCACAATCACTAAATACAGACTGAAAAACAGACTTCATCGTAATGGTACTTGGGCCTAAATCGAATGTATATCCATTCACTTGGCGTTGTTGAAGTTTTCCACCTACTTGTCTATTTTTCTCTAATACATCTACTTTATACCCATTGTTCGCTAAGTAAATAGCTGTTGTTAGGCCCGCTAATCCTGCTCCAATTACTATAGCTGTCTTCATTCGTAATGTCGTCCCTTCCATGTGTATCCTTTTTTTACATATGATTGACTAGCAGCATACACTAACAAACCTATAACAAATATACTACTCACAGCGATAAACAATGAATGGATGATGGATAATCTATTTACTTTATCCACTATTGCCTTTGTCAGTATAGCTATTCCTATACATATCATAGAAAGTATGCGAACACTTCCATTCATCATAAGACCAACAACTGGAAGTAAATATAAGAATAGATAGTAGCTACAAATACCAATTAACAATAGATTATTTTTGTTGATGCCATGATAGCTATTCTTCGCATATCCTTCGATCACTTCTTTTGGTGTATGATACATTCGCATATACACATATCGGTCAATTTTTAATAATAATGCAGGGTCATGATACGCTTTTACTCTTTTAAATAATGCCATATCATCTACCATTGCATCTTTTATTGTTTCATGCCCACCGATTTTATTGTATGTATGTCTGTGGATTGCAATAAATCCCCCATGTGCTGCTGCGAAGATTGGATTCGTTGATTTCTGAACATACGCAATTGGTAAATGTGTATAGATTAAATATGCCATCATTGGAACTAGTAATCTTTCTAACCATGTACCTACAATTTGTCTAGGAAACCCTGAAATAATACCTTGCTTCTGTCTAGTAAGATGCGGCGTCAATTTCTCGATTGCGTCTTGTTGCAGACGAACATCTGCATCTATAAATAACAACCACTCACTTGTTGCAAGTTCTCCTAATTGATGACATGCATAGACTTTCCCTTTCCATCCTTCAGGAAGTTCTTGTCCTTTCACATATTGAATCAAAGCAGGATACTTCTCTTCATAGTGTTTGATTATATTTTTTGTAGCATCAGTAGACTGATCATCTACTATAATAATCTCACTTGGTACATGACTCTGGTTTAAAATCGATTCCAAACATGCTTCTATATTTCTTTCTTCATTTCGTACAGGGATACATACAGATAGATGGACAGATTCCCTCTGTCCATCTATTGCACCCATTTTAGGAATGGCGATGATATTCCAAATAACAAAGCCACATTGAGACAATAAACAAATAAGACAAACAATAATCAGCACCATCATTGTCGTTTCCACCAATCTAACCAATCACTTGTCGACTTGGATGGCTTTATCAATGAATAGGAATCCGTCATTTCTTTCTTTATCAGGATATTTTTTTGCCTAGTTAGTTGATTCGTCATCGCTTGTTCATACATACTCAATGATTCACTTTCGTCTTCTGTCTTTATAGTATCACTGCAGATCAATAATACAGAGGGCTTTTGTTTCTCTGTAAAGTAATAATGCAATGTAACTATTTGAACATTTGCAATGTGATTATTGTCGAGAAGATGAGCTAGCCCTCTTTCAAATGTGATGGGTGTGTCTTGGTGCTGAATACGTCCTTGCGGAAATAACCATATATGCTTATTTTGATGAAGAAGTGTTTCACAATACTTAAATGTGCGAAGAATGTCTTTGGGTTTATTCCTGTTTACAGAAAATGCACCAAGCTTCCGAAAAAAGGGGTATTTCTCGATTCCTTCTTCCTCCATCATCATATAATGAGCATCTGTAGATGTCTGATGAATCAAATAAAACAGCAGTAATCCATCCCACCATGAGCTATGGTTTGCGATGTGAATCGTTGGTGTACTTGATGAATGATGAAGCTTGCCAATTACATCAACGAATGAAAAGTGTCTTCGGATTAAATAATAATGTAAATAGAAATAGAAAAATTTTGCAAAGTACTTATTTTTCTTTGCTTTTTGCATAATGATACCTTCCTTCCGCGAGCGTCATTCCCGCAATCATTGGCACAAGCATAAATAAGTATCCTTCTTTGACAGTCAACATCCCAAACATAAAGAGTATTGCTTGAAAAATACATGTACCCTTTCTTCTTTCACGTAATGATATGTTTCGAATAGGTACAAAAAGACTCAAAAAACTTCCAATAACAAACCATGCAATGAAATTAGAGAGAGGAATAGAAAAATAGTCTCCATCACCTGTCCACTCCCAAAAGTTTAAAACTACAGCAGCTGGGTCTAGAACCAGATCTAATATTACAATCCAACACCCTACTTCAATCGCTCGATACACTTTTGATTTTGTGTTCGATAATAGAATCGCTGTATAAATGACACCTAACCATGCAAATCCTAAAGTAAATGGTACCCCAAATAGTTTTGCACCAAGAATTGATGTGTACGTATATTCGCCAAATGGAAAACCTGTTGCCACACCTATCGCCTCAATTGCAAAAGTCACGATACATATAAGACATGCAATCAGCCAATCAAAGTTTCCCTTTGCGTACAGGCTTATGGATGCCCATGCAAATAAAATAAGAAAGATTGCTACTGAAAATAATAAGTAGTCTGGCAATGTGAAGAAGAACATTAGTGTGAATCCAATCCCGTACCATACTAAAAACAATGGATACACAATATTTCGTTTTGGCATATTTCTAT
>JAJUGF010000202.1 GCA_029268495.1 Gracilibacillus sp. | reverse complement strand
CTTTAATACATCAAGTGGCAATTTTCGCAAATAAGATAAGGAAGAATATCCTACACCAAAATCATCTACTTCCACTTGGATACCCAAGTCATGTACTTGTTCTAATACATATGTAGACAAATGAATATCTTCCAATAACGAATGTTCTGTAATCTCCAAACTAATCAAATGTGATGGACAAGCAGAATTCGTTAATGCACGGACTAACTTATCAATAAAGTCTACTTCCATTAGTTGACGATAAGATATGTTAATAGAAACTCGATACTCCTTACCTTGTGCTATCCATTCTTGTATGTCTTGGAGCACTTGATTGATCACATAATCACCTATCGCTGTAATCCACCCAGTTTCTTCGGCAATTGTGATAAATTCTCCTGGTGGCACATTCCCAAGCTCATCATTTTCCCAACGAATTAATGCTTCTAGTCCAGTAATTTTTTTTGTTTGAATATTTACTTGTGGTTGGTAAACAAGTGTAAACTCATTATTGTCAATCGCTTTAGATAAGCTTCGTTTTATTAAAGCGACACGATTAATGGACGTACTTACTTGTTTATCATAAAATGCTATAGGATCCATAGTTGTTCCTACAATAGATTGAATACTCTCTTGTGCTTGTGTTAACATTTGACCCGCGGATTGCTTTTGATTACTTACAACTCCAATTCGTGGTTCAATTAATAGGTCTGTATACTGAATACGTATCGGTTTTTTTAAATGATTCAAAAATAGTAGTAATTTTTCCATTAATGTTTTTTCAGTATCGTGCAAAATGACAAAACAGAATTCATCTTCTCCTGTTTTGGCTAATAAATTTGGTTTGACTATATCTGAAATAAGTTGTTTCATCTCTAGAATAATATGGTCCCATATCTCAATACCATACATATGTTTGACGTCTTTTAAGTGATCGAAATCTAACATAACCATATAAAAGAATGAATCTTCTTGTAATAAACGTTCTAATTCTTTTCTAAATTTGTACTTGTTTGGAAGTTGGGATAATGTATCAATATACAAAATATTATCTAGGGATGCTTGATATTGTTTACTTGCTGTAATATCACGCGCAACAAGTAATACGTTTACTTCATTCCTATCATTCGTTATTTTCGTCCCTTTTAAATCAAACCAGTGTGGGTTCCCGTCGACATCGTTTAAGCTTATTTCTAATGTCTTATCTTCATCTGATTCTATTAAATAACGTAAGTATTTCATCGTTTTATCATATGTTTCATCCGAAAATAAACGTATGATATTTTCCGGTCTATCGTCTGTTGTTAATAAATTGATAGCTTTTGAGATATATTCAATATGAAAGTTACTATCTAATAAACAAATAATATCTGTCACATTTTCTGTGATTAAACGATATTTTTCTTCACTTCGCTTCAACTTATCCTGTATTCTAATATTCTCCATAACCAAGCTTAAAATATACGCGTAAGTTTCAATTGTCTGCACTTCACTTTTTGTAGGTATATATGGTGTCTTCTTATACATTGTAATTGCACCAAACACTTGCCCTTCAGCACTAAGAACAGGTGTAGACCAAATTGACTGAATACCATAGTCCTCTGCAATTCGTTTATATTTTTCATTGTGCAAATGTTGATTCACGTCAGACACAATTTTTGTTTCTTTTTCATAAATAGCTTCCCCTGTTACACCTTCATTAGGTCTGATTGGAAAATCGGAAATCTCTTGATGGAATGTTTCAGGTAAGGTTCCAGATGCTAAAACATGAATTCTCTCTTCAAGTAAATCTTTCTGAAAAATAATACATTGGTAATCCATATGTTTTTCAATAATCAGACAAATTTCGCGAAAGGCTTCCACATAATCCTCATGCATCAATAGCGATTTTACTATTTGAAATTGATTTTCTAATAGAATAGATTGATTTTTCTTTTCGGTGATATCATTTTGTATACCAACAAAATACGTAACTTCTCCATTACTATCCTTAATTGGAGAGATTTTGAGTTCATTCCAAAAGCGCTCACCATTTTTTCTATAATTGACTATTTCTATTTGAATAGATTCTTCTTTCTCAATCGCTTCTTTAATTTTCCGTCGATTGGATGCATGTGTGTGTTCTCCTTGCAAAAATCGACAGTTCTTACCGATGATTTCTTCTTTAGCATAACCGGTCATCTGCACAAATGTCTCATTGACATAAATAATTGGAAGGTCTCTCTTTTTTGCATCTGTTAATACTAATCCAGTAGAAACTTGATTAAATACTTGCATCAATCGTATGTTCTCATCATGAAACTTTTCTGCATCATCATCTGCTTCATTTTTTTTAATTCTTTCTTTTTCTACATCTTTCGTTAACTTATTTGTAAGGATAAATAAAAATATGCTCGTGAGACATACATATATTAACGTATAATATATGTAAAAATGTTGGGTATTTAGAAAGTTTTGTCTGTTATACTCTGAGGTGAAAACCCATAGGATACTAATAAGGACATAGAGACTAATGATTTTGTAAACGGACTTCATATTTTCACCTCTGGTTATGTAATATAGATCATTTGTATTACAGATTATTTCATATTAGTAACATCATATATGGCATTTCTCTATTTTTCAACCAAATAATTAGTTTCTACCATATAAAAATATGAGATATAGTTCTTATTAACTATACCTCATTATGGTAACTTTTAAACAATTTTAAATTTTTGTATATCTCTTTCTAATTCTTTCGATAATTGATCTAAATCATGGATACTTAACGCCACTTGTTCCATAGCATTGTTCATCTCTTCTGCAGAAGCAGCTGTTTCTTCAATTGCTGCAGCAGATTCCTCGCTTACTGCGGCAATTTCATCAACAGATCGATACATATTCATGCTATTTTCATCGATTTGCTTCAATTGCTGTACGATAGAGTGAATTTTCCCTACCATTGTTTGAATCGAATCATTAATATGAGAGAATGATTCACCTGTCGCCTCAATTTGTTCCGAACCTTTCTCTACTTCTGTATAACTCACTTGTAAGGATTCTGTTACTTCTCTTGACTCTCCTTGGATTGTTGAGACAATGTTCGTAATTCCAGTGATGGATTGCGTTACTTGTTCAGCAAGTTTTCTTACTTCATCTGCTACCACTGCGAACCCTTTACCTGCTTCCCCTGCACGTGCAGATTCTATCGCTGCATTCAATGCTAGTAAGTTGGTTTGTTCTGCAATTTCTTTAATAACTATTACTATCTTATCAATTTCATTTGTTTGTCGATCTAATCCTGCAACTTTATTTGATGCAGCACTCACTTGTTCTTTAATTAACAACATTTGTTCCACAGATCGTTTTAATTGTCCTTGTCCTTCTGTACTTAATTGAATCACTTGATCTGATTGTACTGCAAGCTCTTCTCCAAATTGTGCGGAACTTGTTACTTTTTCATTGTATTTTTCCATAGAAACAGTTAAATCACTTGCATTATTTGCTTGTGATTCACTACCAGAAGATAATTCTTCCATTGTTGCTGCTATTTGCTCTGTTCCTTCTTTTACCTGTTCTGAGGCGTTTTTTAATGTTTCATTTTGTTGCATTACTTTTGCAGCAGCAACCATTGTTTGGTTAATCATTGTATATAGATTTTCTTTCATCTTATTCACTGATTGTGCTAATTCTAAAAATTCATCTTTTGTCTTTATATTTAAGTCTGGATTAGATAAGTCTCCATTTGCCACCGTATTTAATTCATCTTTCACGATTCGAATATTACGGTTTAAAGATCGTACAATCCATATTACAATTGCTAGCCCGATAATTGTTGCAACAGCCATTGTAATCAATGTTTGGATAAGTAATTCTTGACGCATTAATGTTGCAATTCGATGCATATCAAAATCAATTGCAGCAACACCTATAAATTGTCCCGTATCATTAGTGAATGCTTTTGATAATGTAATTGTAGATTTTCCTGTTGCTGTGTCATTATAAGGCGCAGTCCAATATACCTCACCATTTAATTTTTCTGCTTCTACATACCATTCTGCATTTGTTACGTCATAAGAGGATAAATCCACAGATTGATTGATATCATTTAAATATAATGCTCCATCTTTTGTAGCAAAGTATAAATGAATCATATAATCATCCTTACTTGCTCGATCATTTAAATACTCTTGATAATAAGAAGTGAGGGCTGGATCATTCGCTTCAGGTAATGTTGAATATTTTTCTGAGGTAGGTTCTGCAGAGACATTCTCATATTGTATATCACCGGTTTGAATGAAATCATCAAGATATCTCTCATAATCTAGAAATATATCTTCGTATTTAGGCGATAAACGAATAATATCTTCCTTTTGAACAATTGCATATTCTAAGATTTCTGTCTTTTGATATGCTAAAACAGACGTGAATACCATTGGAATAAGAAGTAACAGTACCATAATGATAGGTAATTTGTACTTTATTTGATGTAATTTTCGCATTCAATTATACTCCTTTTTAATTAAACT
>JAJUGF010000201.1 GCA_029268495.1 Gracilibacillus sp. | reverse complement strand
TCATAGTTTGTAAGTCAGATAGCGTTGTTTGGAATACTACTTGATCGGGTGATAAAGGACCAAGTAATGCCTTATCTTCATTCCAGAAGAAGTTGACACGAATGTGATCACCAAAGTCTTCTGCACCATTATCTCCATTTGCATCAGTTACAGTATAGCTAGTAGATAATACCACCTCTGCAATGTCTAGCGTACCATTGTTTTGTAATTCAAATGAACGGTTCATCCAATCACCAGGCTTAATATTCTGAACATCAATAATTGTTGTTGGATCTACAGACAGATCTAATGTTCCAGCAGCAAATGTGTTAGCAGTTACTTCTGTATCACTAAAATATGCGTATGTACCTCCAGCTACTAAACTAAGACCTAATGCAGCAGACGCCAAACCTAAACCTAACTTCTTTTTCAATGCCATGCGTAATTCCTCCTCTTATCATTCGTTATTAAGAACACAAGTGGATTATATAACGTATGCACTATACTGAAAAGTTTGAAAAATAGCCATTTTCAATACCTAATGGTAGATTATCTTTATTTATCTCTCAATTACTTTAAATCCCATTAAATTTTGTTCTCTATAAAGAACGTTAGAATATAAATAAAACCCGTTATTTTGTTTAAAAACGAGTTCTATTTTTAAAAAGTAGTGCATATGTTAGTAAGTTGAGAATATTTAATGTCGCTTATTCAACCACAATACCCCTGATTTAGCAAGTCTCGGTAACAAGCCAGTAACAGGCTTATGATACATACTGCCAAACCCATCTGATTTACCTAATGAACCTAGTTGTCCTTTAAGTTTAATTTCTTTTGGTTTACGTGGAATCTCACCTTTTAGTACTGTTGCAAGTATTGCTCCAACATGCTCACCTTGAACCCCTGCTAATTGTGCACTAGGAGAAAAAGGAGAGGCACAACAATCCCCAACAATATACACGTTTGGTTTTGTTGGTACTTGATAAAAATCATTTACAACAATTTTCTCGTGACGGTCTTTTTCAAATGGTAAGTTACGAACTAAATAATGAGGACGTACACCAGCTGTCCAAATAATCACGTCGCTTTCAATACCTTCGCCGTTATTGTAGAAGATACCTTCTGCGACTAGTTCGACATTCGAATGGTGCAAAATATGTACATCATTACGGTGAAACCAATCTTCTACATATGACTGGACTTTATCATCAAATGCAGATAATACGGATGAGCCTCGGTCAAGTAATCGAATGTTTAAATCAGGTCTACTTTCTCTTATTTCTGAAGCAACTTCGATGCCACTAAGTCCAGCACCAACAACAGACACTTGTTTATATGCAGGTAAATTATTTACTTTTATGCTAGCTTGTCTTGCTCGTTGGATTGTTTGTACACTATCTGTATATTCTTTCGCGCCTTGAATACCATGATAATTATCTTCACAACCAAGGCCGATGAGTAAATAATCATATGGTATGATTTCCTCTTCGATATGAATTTGCTCATTCTCTGTATCAATTTCTGTTACTTCACCAAATAAGTAGTGAACTTGCTCATGTACGGGAAAATCAATTCGCACTTCTTTGTCAGATTTTGTCCCAGCAGCAATCGCATAAAATTCTGTTTTCAATGAATGGTATGGATTTCTGTCCACAACCGTAATTTGAACATCTTTTGGTAAATCATGATCAATAAGTTGGTGCAATGCGTTCATTCCACCATAGCCACCACCAATAATGACAACATTCTTCATTTTTCAAAACCCCTGTCTATCCTATATTTCGGGTTAATCCCATATCTTTTATACCCCAATACATCCCTATTACTAGACTAACAAAAAACAGAGAAGAAAACTATATGAAAAGACTTTTAACAAAAATGTTTCATTATTCTGACTATTTTAATGAGGTGTTATTCTAGCTTTTATCTCAGATTAAAATGTATACATCAGAATTCGTTATCTGTAAAAAAGGTAAATTTTTGCTATTGTTGTCTGGTTCATGTTATAAAAGAAGTGAGAGAGTATGTAAACGCAAACAATTGAGGAGAGTGAAAAAGTGGAATTACAACAAATACAAACAATTGCAAGAGAGATTAAAGAAAATGTAAATAAAGTAGTGGTAGGTCAAGAAGAAACGATTGATTTATTATTAGTTGCGATGGTTTCATCAGGGCATGTCTTACTTGAAGATGTACCTGGAACTGGAAAGACATTAATGGCAAAAGCATTAGCAAAATCGTTAGATGGGAAGTTTCGTCGTATTCAGTTTACGCCAGATTTATTACCATCAGACATTACAGGGATTCATTTTTATAGCCAACAAAAAGGTGTATTCGAATTCCGCGAAGGACCGATTTTTTCTAATATCCTATTAGCAGATGAAATTAACCGTGCTACACCGAGAACGCAGTCCAGTCTACTTGAAAGTATGGAAGAACGTCAAGTGACTATCGATGGTAATACACATCAGTTAGAACGACCGTTTCTTGTTATTGCGACACAGAATCCAATTGAAAGTCAAGGAACATTCCCCTTACCAGAAGCACAATTAGACCGATTCTTACTCAAAATACATATGGGTTATCCATCCAAAGAAGATGGCTTGCAAATATTAAAGCGATTCAAACAACAAAATCCACTTGATCAACTCACATCGATTGTTGATGTCGATACGATCATCGCAATGCAAAATGTATACAGTGATGTGGAAGTGAGTGATGATGTATTAGAATATTTGGTGAACATTGTCGAAAAGACACGTAATCATGATGGTGTGGCTTTAGGTGTGAGTCCGCGTGGAAGTCAAGCATTGCTTAAAGCAGTCCAAGTCTATGCATTACTACAAGGAAGAACATATGTGATTCCTGATGATATTAAACAAATGGCGAATCCAGTACTAGGTCACAGAATTGTACTTGCTAAGCGTATTGGTGTGAAAGGACAAGATACGAAGAATGTCATTGCAGAAATTATCGATGATGTTGCTGTACCTACAGAATCAGAAAAGGATTTGATTAGAGGATGAATCTTGCATGGCTAATCGTCATCTTACTACTAGTTATTTTCGGTCAAGGGATTATGTATAGTAAATGGGGCTTAAAGGGCATTAGCTATACACGTGACTTTACGAAAAAAACTGTTTATGAAGGTGACACAATTGAGATGGTTGATCAAATTGAGAACAAGAAATTGTTACCAATACCGTGGATTAGACTCGAATCAAAAATGAGTGCACATTTACTAAATGAAGAAGCAAATGAGAATGGAGGGGAAATCTTTCATAGAAGTTTATTTAGTTTGCTTCCATATCAAAAGATCACTCGTACACATCAATTACTTGCAGCAAAAAGGGGATACTATCCATTAGAGATTGTTTCTGTTACAACAGGTGATACAGTAGGATTTACAGAAGTATTTGATTCGATTCAAGCAAGCACAGCACTTACTGTATATCCAAAAATCATTTCATTAGATGACATTCCACTGCCTTCGCATAGCTGGTTAGGTGACTTGATTGTAAAGCGATGGATAATAGAAGATCCATTTATCACAGCAGGTGTCAGAGAGTATCAGAATGGTGACCCACTTAATCAAATCAATTGGAAAGCGACCGCACGATCACAAACGTTACAAATTAACCAAAAAGATTATACTGCTGATCATAATCTGATGATTTACGTGAATTTTGATACAAATGAAGACATTCGTCTACCGATTGAAGATGAATCATTAATTGAAAAAGGCTTGTCCTATGCGGCATCACTTGCAGCATATACGATTAAAGAAGGGATTCCAACAGGATTTGGTTGTAATGGGTATTTTGTCGAACCTTTTACAAATGTACTAGAACGGATTAAATCTTCTATCAGAGTTGAACCTTCAAGTAGTACGCAACAAGTGGACTATATATTGGATACGATAGCCAAATTAAAAATCGACCGTAGTCGTAATTTTCGTGCATTTTTGGATGAAGATATTCAGAGTGAACGTACAGATACAGATTATATTATTTTTACACCGAAACTAACCGAAACGATGCAAACAAAAATTGCGATTCTAGAACAAAATGGGAATGCGGTTGAAGTAGTGTTGTTAGATGCTGAGCGGGAAGAAGGTGTTAGTCATGCAAGCTAATCACAATAAAATAGTACCTTCCATCGGTTATGGATTTGTAGAAATGCTCACATTTTTTCCGGTTTTGTTTTTTCTAGCAATCTACTTTTCTACAGAAACTTATCTATGGATCATTAGTTGGTTCTTATTTTTTTGTATAACTACAATTGTTCAAATAGTTGT
Source organism: Gracilibacillus sp. (assembly GCA_029268495.1). Classification (GTDB taxonomy): domain Bacteria; phylum Bacillota; class Bacilli; order Bacillales; family Amphibacillaceae; genus Gracilibacillus; species Gracilibacillus marinus. The sequence goes on along the minus strand of JAJUGF010000201.1, from coordinate 265 downwards.
AAAAAATAGAAATATAACGATTGTAATCAGCCTTTTATGTAGTGTGACTGGCATGATGCTGCTTCATCATTCGGTCATTTCTTCTATTATCTTTTTATTAATCTGTATTGTCATTGGGTTTCGCGCACTTTTATATAGTGATCGAGACATAAGAGATGTATTTCCATACAGATTATATTGGACAGTCGGAGTTCCTGTCTATTTTGTCGGTTATATTGCGTACACTTTCTTGGATAAGCTAGAAGCCTATCGACCAATCATGAGT
>JAJUGF010000200.1 GCA_029268495.1 Gracilibacillus sp. | reverse complement strand
GATTACATTAACATTGTCAGAAGACGGGGTGTGGACAGATATGAAGCAATCATGCAAGCAGGAAAAACACGTCTCCGTCCAATCTTAATGACAACATTAACGACAATACTCGCAATGGTGCCACTAGCATTAGGTTACGGAGAAGGCGCCGAAACACAACAACCAATGGCAATTACCGTTATTTTCGGTTTGACCGTATCCAGCATATTTACATTGGTGTTGATCCCGGTAATTTATACGTTCTTTGATAATTTATCAGAGAAAGTGAAAGGGAAGTTTAAAAAAGCATAAGAATGAAAAGCTTGCGGGACACCTCCCGCAAGCTTTTTCAATTTAATTAAAGTGAATGAAGGTCATGATGCACGACGCAGGAATTCCCCGAGCCACGCAGGGATAATCTGAACGACGCAGGAATCCCCCGAGCCACGCAGGGATAATCTGCACGACGCAGGAATCCCCTGAGCCACACTGGAATAATCTGAACGACGCAGGAATTCCCCGAGCCACGCAGGGATAATCTGCACGACGCAGGAATCCCCTGAGCCACACTGGGATAATCAGAGCGACGCAGGAATTCCCCGAGCCACACTGGAATAATCCCAACCACACAGGAATCCCCTCTCCCAAACCCCACCAAAAAATAAATATTTCAATTTCATGACTATTATATTTGTCGATTGCATTGCCTATCAATTTATCGTAAAATGTAATATTGTGATAGATAATAACACTATCTTACATATACTAGCGCAGGAGCAACAAATAGTATAAGGAAACTAGCGATTAGATTTCCCTAAAAGATAGCAGGAGACTGAAACATGACGAAAAAAATCTTAATTGTAACACAGAACTTCTATCCAGCAATTGGTAGTGCGGGGAATCGAATGAAGAATATCTTCCAACTACTTACAAATGCTGGTTTTGATGTAGAAGTTTTAACAATTGAACCGTCCTACCCTAATAAAAACATGTACAAGGATCGAATGTTTTGGGATGAAGAGGACATTAACAATAGCAGCAACAAAATTACACGTGTCCAAATAAAGAGCAGGAAATTTACCAACAAACTTGTAAGTAGGCTCTTTTTTTATTTGGAGATGATGTATCGCTATTTAGTTGAACTATGGGGATGCAAAAAGAAAGAATATGATTATATTTATGTGTCCACACCGCCAATCTTTATCGTCTTTTCTGCATGGTTGATGAGAAGAAGGTTGAAAGCAAAATTAATCCTTGAAGTAAGGGACTTATGGCCAGATAGTTTAACAGGTGTGAAGTCGTTTGATAATAAGCTTATTATCAAATTATTTCAGTTTATCGAAAAGAAAATGTATCAAATGGCAGATGCTATCGTGATTAATAGTATCGGTTTTCAACCACATATAGAAAATAAGTTAAAGAAACCTAAAGAAATGGTATACCTACCAAATGGTCCAAGAAACGCAGAAATTATTAAGAATGAAATAAAGGAAGAATTCCGGGTCATTTATGCAGGGAATTTAGGACTAGCACAAGATATAGATAGATTGAAGGAAGTAGCAAAAGAGTTTGATAAGCACGAGATTCAATTCGATGTGTTAGGATATGGAATGAAGACAAAAGAATTCACCCAATTCTTAGAAGATCATCACTTAGCGAATGTGACAATCCATAAACCGACAACAAGAAAAAAAAGTTTGTCACTTATCCGAAAAAGTCATGTAAGTATTGCTTTTTTGAATGATGTGGACGTATTTCAAACAGTGCTTCCAGGTAAAATAATTGATTATATGACATGTAAAACACCAATTGTCGCAGGTGTAAAAGGTGTCGCAGCAGATTTAATCACATCCAACCATACTGGATTTGCATTTTCTTCTAATGACACACAGCAATTAATCGAAAAGGTCATCGAATTAAAAAACGACCCATCACAATTAGAAACAATGCAACAAAATTGTGAAAAGACCGTAAGAGAACATTTCTTATGGGAGCATAATATACAAAGACTGGTAGATATTATAAAATAAAGAGGTAATGTAGATGAAACGAGTAGGTATGTTCGTTTGGAATCATTTCACAAATGATGCTAGAGTCATGCGAGAATGTACAACACTTTCGCAAAATGGCTATGATGTAGAACTCATTTGTATTGACGATCCAAATGACCCGAATGTAAAGAAATATGAAGAAATTAATGAGCATTTTAGAGTATTGCGTATGAAGCGATATCCAACAACATTAATGTTATTGCAGTCACTGTATAAATTCACTGTCGGTAAGAAATGGCCGATTATTCCATTAGGTATCATTTGGGCATTTTGTGTGTATTTCTTACCATGGGTTGTGATTCCATTAACAATCCTTGCGCTAGCATTATTAAAAACAAAAGCAAGAGTAGTATGGATTCGTGGTGCGCTTATATTGCGTATGATGATCAAAGGCCATCGAGGTAATTATGATATTTATCATTCCAATGATTTAAATACGATGCCACAAGGGTGGGTCAGTGCGAAATGGCGAATAAAGAAGAAGCCATTGATTTATGATTCACATGAGGTACAAACAAGTAGAACAGGCTATGAAAGTCCATTTTATGAGAAATTCGAGAAATTCTTTATCAAACGTATGGATTCGATGATGGTTGAGAATGCCACACGCGCAAAGTACAATGAAGATTTATATGGGTTCTATCCATATGTATTGCACAATTACCCAACTGAGGGTATTAGTGAAGTAACCGATAAAGTTGATTTGCATAAAATGTTAGGTCTTCCTCCTGAGGAAAAAATTCTGCTATATCAAGGTGGAGTACAAACAGGAAGAGGCTTAGAGAACTTAGTAGAAGCATATCCAAAGTTCAAAGAAGGTACACTTGTATTTATCGGTGATGGAAAGATTAAAGACAAGTTACAAGCAATGGTGAAAGAGCGTCAATTAGAAGATGGAATTAAATTCATACCGAAAGTTCCATTAAAAGATTTACCGAAGTATACAAAGAATGGTTACTTAGGATTTCAAGTATTGAACAATGTGTGTTTTAATCATTATTCTGCATCATCTAATAAGCTATTTGAATACATGATGGCAGAAGTACCTGTTGTCGCATGTGATTTTCCTGAGATAAAAGCGGTAGTAGAGGAAAATAATATAGGGGTAACAGTAGATTCACACAATCCCGATGATATCGCCCGCGGGGTCAATTATATATTAGAACATCCTGAACAAAGAGAAGTTTTCAGTAAAAATTGTATTCCAGCGAGAAAGAAGTATAATTGGGAGAAGGAACAATTCAATTTATTAGAAGTATACCAACAGTACAGTTAAACAGAATGGGAATCAGAAAGGAAGTATTGTAAAAATGAAATTATGTACAGTAGGATTAGGATATATCGGGTTACCAACATCTATTATGTTTGCAAAGTATGGTGTAGACGTTGTGGGTGTAGATGTAAATGAAAAAGCAATCGAGTCATTAAATAATGGTCAAATTCATATTGAAGAGCCTGGCTTACAAGAAGCTTTAGAAGAAGTGATTGCAAAAGGAAACTTCAAAGCACAAATGCAACCAGAAAAAGCTGATACATTTATCATTGCCGTACCAACTCCAAATAATGATGATGAGCACAAATCATGTGATTTAACATATGTATTATCAGCACTAGAAAATGTCATTCCATATTTAGAAAAAGGGAATGTGGTTATTGTTGAGTCAACAATCGCTCCAAGAACAATGGATGACAGTGTGAAACCACGTCTTGAAGAAGCTGGATTCACTATTGGAGAAGACATTTACTTAGTACATTGTCCTGAACGTGTATTACCTGGCCAAATCATGCATGAATTAATTTACAACAACCGTATTGTCGGTGGGGTAACAGAAGCATGTACAGAAAAAGGTGCAGAAGTATACGCAACATTTGTAAAAGGTGAACTAATCAAAACACAAGCAAAAACAGCTGAAATGTCTAAATTAATGGAGAACACATTCCGTGATGTAAATATTGCATTAGCGAATGAATTAGCAAAAATCTCTAATGAATTAGGTATCAATGCACTTGAAGTAATCGAAATGGCAAACAAACACCCACGAGTAAACTTACACACTCCTGGACCAGGTGTTGGTGGTCACTGTTTAGCAGTAGATCCATACTTCATTATTGCAAAGGCGCCTGAGACAGCTAAATTAATTAATCTATCACGTCAAATTAACAATTCTATGCCAGAGTATGTTGTCGATGTTGCAGAGAAATTATTAGCGAAAAACAATGGTAAGAAAATCACAGTATTCGGTTTAACATACAAAGGAAATGTAGATGATATTCGTGAAAGTCCTGCAATGGATATCTACAAAGAATTAAAAGCAAAACCTAACTATGAAGTAGTAGCATACGATCCACACGTAAAAATGGATTTTGTGGAACAAGATTTAGAGAAAGCATTAGACAATTCTGATTTAGTGCTAGTATTATCTGATCACAATGAATTCAAATCATTAACAGATGCAGCATTTGCAAAAATGAATACAAAACAAGTATTTGATACGAAGAATGTTGTGAGTGAATGGGATGAAGAT
>JAJUGF010000199.1 GCA_029268495.1 Gracilibacillus sp. | reverse complement strand
TCTAGTACTTTTCCACCAAATAAGAAACTACCAAATGCGACAACAATCGCCAATAATGGTAAACCTACTTCCATTGAGACAATACTTGCACCAACTAATGGTCCTAGTGCATTTGCTACATTATTCATTCCTGCAGCAATTGCTTCGAAAAATCCTGTAATTAATAATAGAATTGCTAATACTTTGTGCGGGATTTTCCATTTAATCCAATGCCCTATTTTTACTCGTAACTTCTCAAACGTATACGTAATTAAAAAAGCAATGAATGGAATGATTAACCATAGACTTACAATTTGTATGACATTTGTGACATATAATTGTTGAAAAGAAATTCCGATACCAACAATTGCACCAACCGTTACTTCACTTGTTGACAATGGAATTCCTATATAATTCGTAATGAGTAACGTCCCTCCAGCTACAAGTAAGATAATTGCAGCAATTGGCACATCAATAATTTCTTCAGAAATAATTCCTTTACCTAATGTGTTCGTCACATGCTGACCGCCCCATAATGCACCAACAATCGCACCAATCCCTGCTAAAAAAAGAGCCATTCTTCTTTTTTTAATGACTTTTGCACCATAGACAACGCCCATGCTTGCGGCAGAACCACTTGCTCCTATATTAAAGGCAAACAGACAAGCTGCTAATATCGCAATTGTAACTAACATATCCATTCCTACTTCCTCATTTAGATTATATGTGCAGAACATTCTTTAGTTTGCAAAAAAACTCCTACTCTTGGCAAAAGTAGAAGTTCATCTCTACATCTTATCTACCAAGTTCATATCCTTGCTGGAATTAGCACAGTGCATTTTGCCTGTTGCTGAGATTTCCTCGGGCCAGTCCCTCCATCTCTCGCGATAAGAATTTATCTAATTTTCGAAAAAATGAAACTATGATTTGTATTGAATATAATGGCAATTAATTCGATTGTCAATATACATTTCTTCCCTATAATAGTGGAAAATAGCTAAAAACCCTGATATCCCATGCATTTACTAGGTTTTAAATTTTTTTATTTTTTTATTGAATTCTCATGCAATAAGATGTATGATGTATTGTATAGTATTTCCATAAAAACTAAATAGTTGTATACACTTATCAAGAGAGGTTAAGGGACTGGCCCAGTGATGCCTCAGCAACCAGCATGTTTTTTGTGCATGGTGCTAATTCCAGACGGTATATTCATACCAAAGATAAGGAGAAAATAAACCTTACGTAACAAGAGGCATTCTTCTTATCTAGAAGTGCGCCTCTTTTTTGTATTTTTTTTAACTTTTTTACAAGTGTATAGAAATAGAATATGAAATGACATTAGAAAGTGAGTGGTCTTTGTGAAACATTTAGAAACAATTCTTGCCCAAATAGGCAATCGTACAGATCCTAGAACAGGTGCCGTGGAAGCTCCAATCTATTTATCTACTGCATATCAACATCAAACAATTGGTCAATCGACTGGTTTTGATTACACAAGAACAAAAAATCCAACACGTGATGTCGTAGAGTCAGCAATTTGTGAGTTAGAAAATGGCACAAAAGGATTTGCATGTTCATCAGGTATGGCAGCAATTCAATTGGTACTTTCTTTATTCAAACATGGCGACCATATTCTCGTGACAGAAGATGTGTATGGTGGTAGTTATCGTTTATTTCAACAATTTGAACAATTATATGGAATTAAACCAATCTACGTCACACCAGATGAAATCGAAACATCAATCACGGAAGAAACAAGGGCAATTTTTATCGAGTCTCCAACTAATCCATTACTAATCGAGTTAGATTTAGATGAAATCGCAACAATTGCCAAAAAACATGACCTATTATTCATTGTGGATAATACCTTCTACACACCATATATACAAAAACCTATATCTAATGGCGCAGATATTGTTGTGCACTCAGGAACAAAATACCTGGGCGGTCACAATGATGTATTGGCAGGATTAGTTGTTGTAAAGGGTGAGCAATTAGCAGAAAAAATAACGTACTTACATAATGCTATTGGCGCAGTTCTTTCTCCATTTGATTCGATGTTGTTAGCGCGAGGAATGAAGACATTGAGTCTACGAGTAGAGAGACAACAAGAAAATGCTAGAGAGCTAGCAAAGTATTTACGTTCCCATGAACTCGTTACAGATGTGTTGTATCCAGGGAAAGGCGCAATGCTAAGCTTCCGTATAGAAGATAAGCGAATGGTTAAACCATTTTTAGAAAATCTGTCTACTATTCTATTTGCAGAAAGCTTAGGTGGTGTGGAAAGTTTCATCACATACCCGACTACACAAACACATGCAGACATTCCATTTGAAGAACGTGAGCGACGTGGTGTCTGTGAACGATTATTACGCTTCTCTGTAGGGATTGAGCATGTGGAAGATTTGAAGCGAGACTTAGATCAAGCATTACTGAAAAGCAAGGAGGAATTGGCACATGTCTAAACATCAATTTGATACAAAAGTCATCCATGCAGGAGTACAAAGAGGATTTCAAGAGAGAAAAACAGGTGCTGTGAATCCACCTATTTACCAATCTTCTACCTTTCACCAAGACCAATTAAATCAGTTCGGTCCATTTGATTATAGCCGCTCAGGTAATCCGACTCGCGAGCTAGTGGAAGAAACGATTGCGGTATTAGAAAATGGCTACAAAGGATTTGCCTTTGCATCTGGCATGGCTGCAATATCTAGTGCTTTTCTATTACTAGAATCAGGTGACCATGTTGTGATTACAAAAGACGTCTATGGCGGAACATTTCGCTTTGTGAGTCAGCTTTTAACACAATTTTCTGTTGATCATACCTTTGTAGATATGACAAATATAGAAGAAATCGAAAAAGCTATCCAACCTAATACGAAAGTCATCTATATCGAAACACCAGCAAACCCTTTGTTACAAGTAACGGATATCCGAGCAGTTGTCGCATTAGCAAAGGCAAACAATGCATTAACATTTCTTGATAATACATTTATGACACCACTCTACCAGAACCCGCTAGACTTAGGTGTCGATATTGTACTGCATAGTGCGACGAAGTTCTTATCAGGACATAGTGATATTATCGCAGGCTTAGCAGTGACGAATGATGAGGAATTGGCGAAAAAACTTCAATTTGCACAGAATACATTTGGAGCAATTCTTGGGGCGCATGATAGTTTTACATTATTACAAGGAATGAAAACACTGGAGACACGATTAGAAAAATCGACAAAATCCGCAACACAAATTGCAGAAATTCTTGCAAACCATGACGCCATTGAAAAAGTGTATTATCCAGGATTAGCATCACACAAAGGGCATGACATTCATTTTAGCCAAGCAACAAGTGGTGGTGCTGTATTATCCTTTTTATTAGATGAAAAGATAGACAGCAACCGATTTGTTGAGCAACTCGAACTCCCTGTGTTTGCGGTTAGCCTAGGTGCAGTTGAATCAATCTTGTCCCATCCTGCTACAATGTCACATGCTGCAATGCCACCACATGAGCGACAAGCTCGCGGTATTGATGATCGACTTTTCCGCTTATCTGTTGGGATTGAAAATGTTGATGATTTAATTGAAGATTTGCAGCAAGCACTAAAGCAAGCGGCTCTAGTTAAAAATGCTTAAATAACAAAAAGTCAACCCATTCCAAGTCATATATATATCTTGGAATGGGTTGATTTTATTAGATATCTCACTAACTTCGGGCGATATATTCTCGCTAAGGGTAGATATAGTGAAATATCTACCCACCACATTTATTTATCGCCCTAAATTGAGAATAACACGGGCGATATCTCTTATTATCTACATATATAGCACACTGTTAAGGGGGATAATTAATTTATCTCATCATTAACTCCATTTCTCCAACGCTCATGAGAGATAATCACCCAAACTCTGCCGCACGATAATTATGTGGATCAATTTTTCGTAATATTGCTAATTCTTGTGTTGTTGGAGCTTTAGTATATCGAATTTCATCATACAATAACGGAAAACCCGTGTTTTCTTGCACTTCTTCAATGGTTGTATGTGGGTGAATTGAATCCAAGTGTAGCTTACCATCCCTATATTCAAATACACACAATGGCGTGATAATCTTCCAAAGGTTCCCCCTTGTTGTAACAAAGTCCACTTGCTCAACAAATGTCCTTGTATCATGTTTGGTTCGCCATATAATTGCCTTTTTCGCTGTTGGAATTAATACAGCACTTCCTGCACCACCAGGAAGGCGTACTTTTGGCTTTTCGTAATCCCCAATGACAGATGCGTTCACATTCCCATTGATATCAAATTGCACTCCACCTAGAAATGCAACATCCAGCTTTCCACGCATCGACAAATCAAAGATCTCCTCTAACGGGAAATAAGCTTCCCCTAATTCGACTAAATCTGCACCTGCAGAGGAATAGCTCGACTTTTTAACGGAAGATGGATTAACCCCACCAGGGATATTTAAATGAACCAAGTTCGGCGCATGCAATTGTCGAGCAAGATGCATGGCAACCATAGGCATTTGGGAGGACACTCCATGAAAAACAGTTTCACCATCTAGTAACATGTTCGCAATCGTACATGTCATTAAATCACTTATTGAATCGTTCGCTGCCATGCAT
>JAJUGF010000198.1 GCA_029268495.1 Gracilibacillus sp. | reverse complement strand
TGCTCAATCGTTGACTGTATATGTAGTCCAGGCGTATGACACGTTAATGCAACATTTTTCTAAGGAAGAAAAACAACTCTTTCCATTAGGAGAAAAAATATTGTCTGATAGAGAGAAAGAAGAGCTTTTACTAAAAATGGGTATCTAGCATACCTATGACAATGCTTTTTTAATTCATGTAGTAGCAGAGTATAATTATACGAATACTCCACTACTACATTTCTATTTTGTGATAATCCTCGTTAATACATCGACTTTTCGTAGTCTTCTTCCATTTTCTTTAATAGGTGTATCATCTCATTTGTTAAATGATATAGTAATGACAAATGCTTTTCTGTTTCTCCATCAGTCCGTTTGATAAACTCAGGCGTTTTTTCGATTAATTGGTCAAATTGATGTTTCTTTTGAGTTAATTGCTCAAAAGAACTCCATTTTCCGATGCTTGTTTGTCGCATTACATTATACCAATCCTCAAATTGATGATTATCCTTTTTGATTACCGTTAATTCTTCGATTGTCTGGTAACCTAAGAAGGCATTATATGCCCACCAATGATGCAAAGCATGTTCTGTTTGTACGATTCTAATAATTTGTTCGATTGTTAATTGTGGTAATGAACCAATTGTTTTCTTCCTTAGATTGTTCACTTCTTTACTAACTTCAAAGATAGAACTTCCAATTCGATTAGATTGATTTTTCATTGTATCTGTATAATCAGTCATTGTTTCCATACTTTGATTAATATTTTGTGTAGCAGATGCCTGCTCTTGGGTAATTGCTGCAATTTGGTCAATAGATTTTCCGACAGTTGTTATTTTTTGCGTGATATTTTCCATCACAGCTATCGATTTTCGTGCATATGTCACACGATCATTCAATCGATCTGATACGTCTGTTACATCATGACTAACTATGTCTGATTGACTTTGCATTTCATGAATGGTATCTGAAATCTGATTCACTGAGGATTTCGTCTGTTCCGCTAATTTACGAACTTCCTGTGCGACAACATCAAATCCTTTCCCATGTTCTCCTGCTCTCGCCGCTTCAATACTCGCATTTAATGCTAATAGATTCGTCTCTTCGGCTATTGCATTGATAAACTCTATTACTTTTGACGTATTAGCCATATTTTTAATTAATTGATCAATTTCCCGCTTTGTTTCTTTAAATTCTTCCGTTATTTTCAAAAAGTCTGTTAATGTTCTTTCAATTATTGTTTGTCCTTCTTTAGCTTCTTGAATCACATCTTCTGCATAGTTCGAAACATCTAAAGCATTGTTTGTCACTTGTTCAATCGCAGCTTGTAATTGCTCTGTTGCAGCACTCACAGTAGTTACTTCTTCCATTGTTTGATCCACACTTTTGGTCAAATCAATCATTTTATTTGCACCCATCACATATTCCATAACTGTACTTATACTTTGAATCAATTTATCGTCATTTTCTTCTTGTGTGGAGCTAATCACAACTAAGATATCAAATGTAATCATTTTTAGTAAAGCATGTAAGACACATTGCAATTGCTTAGGGCTTTTGAATTTTCTAATTAACTCTGGTAACAAATATTCATATGCTCTCATGTATGAACCAATATACCATTCATCTCTCAGACCAATCTTGCTATGTACTTTTCCTATTTTCTTTCGATACATAATATATTCTTTTGTTAGATTAGCTTTTGGTAATTCTAAAAAATATTTCTGTACCATTTTAGTATATCTTTCATAATAACTATGTTGGTTCATAATCGCACTTATTTCTGGTATCATCATGATCATGTCATAGTGTCGATTAGCTAAGTCATTAATATGTTGTTCAAATATATCTTCTGTCAATCGAAGATACTCTAAATCTTCATTTGTCACTTGAAGTAAAAGTAGAAAGTTATTTGTTTGTTCACTTTCTCCTTCTATTTGATACACATCTGTAGAGAGTTTATTTATATTTGGTTCTTTTGACTTTAGTAATAATCCCATGAAACATTCCTCACTTTCATTTATACCTTTTGTAATTATCATACAAAAAAGTTTGTAAACTAAAATTGACCCTTATCAATATTAGGTATTTTTAATTATAATATAGAACTTTTTTCTTATAAGTGAAGTACATCACGTTTTAAGAAAAGTAAGGAATGAATCGACAGAGATTAAGTATTTCCGTGTACAAAAAATAGCGCTAGGAGAAATTTCCCTAACGCATATAACCTTATCCGCACAATCATACATAGTTTTTTCACCTTTTAGTACTTGTTTATGTGAGTAAACGAGAATATATCTACCTGATTCATAACGATCTATTCTTTTGTTTAGTCCCCATCACTACCAATCATCCGTGCTATTTCTAATGTTTGAAGTTCTATACTAATCGACGTAATACTACTCTTAGAACGTTGAGCCAATTCATCAGGTAGAGCTTTTTAATTTTTTCTATAGAAGCGACTATATCTTTTTTAAACTTTCATAGGAACAAAATTGTATCCATGTTAATTCCATTCATTTCTTACATTATCTCTCCACTTGTTAATATTCTCAATTGCATTTAGCTCTCCACCTAAATATATGTCTTCAATTGTCATAGACCATATTCTTTTTTGTCGTTTTCTATCTTCAATAGGTATAGCATTTGTAATTTTGTTCACTGATTTTACTATTTCTCGATTCTTTTTGAGAATATAGGATGTATCCCAATTGTTATCATAAGCATCTTTAAACAGATTCACTAAATGATCATATCCTTCCTCTGTAAAATTTGAAGGATGTTGGATCATATAACATGAAACAAGCCAAAAATGCAGTTCATACAGTTTAGCATCATTATGCTCCCACACGAGAGGGAATTCAAATAGCTGATAGCACGAATATCCGTCTATCTCTCTAGCTCCACATTCGATACATCTTCCAGATTCCATAACTGTGTAATGATTAGGCATGCATCATCTAACTCCCTTAATAGAAATATACCATTATTATAACAAAACACTTTATTCAATATTACCATCAATTTCTTTTACCACTTTTGCTGGCACACCTGCAACAACCGTATTTTCTGGGACATCCCTAGTTACAACCGCTCCAGCTGCAACAACTGAGTTATTTCCTATCGTCACACCAGGGAGAATGGTCGCATTCGATCCAATCCATACACCCTCACCTATTACGACTGGAGATGGGTACGTCGTATTTCGCGTTTCTAAAGGCAGTCCATGATTAAGTGTTGCAATCGTGACATTCATCCCAATCATTGTACCATCTCCTATATTAATTCCACCCCTATCTTGGAATGAGCATCCTGTGTTAAGAAACACGTTTTTGCCAATCGTAATATTTTTGCCGAAGTCTGTATAAAATGGTGGAAAGCACATAAATGAAGCATCAACTTTGGTACCTGTTAGCTTACTAAAAATTTCTACGATTTCTTCTTTGGAATGATAGGATGCATTTAATTCCATTGTTATTTGTTGGGCTTCATAACTACATTGTACTAATAATTCATGTAATTCTTTATCCTCATCTGCAATTGGATTGCCACTCTTACAAAATTCAATAAATTCTTTCCTGTTCATATTCCATCCTCTCCATTTTCTTAATTTAATTCTGAAAGTGAGATACGATATAACTTATCATCGTTATCCTGTGGATTTCCTCGACCATCTGAATTATTACTGATAAAGTAAAGAATTGTATCCTCGATTCTTACATCCCTTATCCTTCCAATATTTGTTATCACTTCACGAGATTCACCTGTTTCTAAATCAAATTCTAAAATAGCATTTCCCCTGAGTGAAGCAACGTACAATTTCCCATTCGCATATTCCATTCCAGATGGTGCCCAAGTTGAGTCTTTTCCTGAAGTGAATATCGGCGACCTCATACTTTCTTGTTCTTCTTCTCCTTCTATAATGGGCCAACCATAATTTTGACCCGCTTCAATTCTATTTATCTCATCATTTGCACTATTTCCATGTTCACTAGCATATAGAGTACCATCAGGTAACCAAGTCATTCCTTGTGGGTTACGATGTCCATAACTATAAACATATGAATTTGGAAAAGGGTTGTCATCTGGAATCGAACCATCAAGATTCATCCTCAAAATTTTTCCACCTAATGAATTGATGTCTTGTGCGATATCTGCAACAGATGCATCCCCAGCTGTTGCATAGAGTTTTCTATCTGGTCCTATCTTCAACCTACCTCCATGATGATAGGAACCACTCGGGATTTTATCTAATAGTAAGCTCTCTTCATGCCAAACTCCATCTTCTAAATGAAGTGTTATTATACGATTAAATTGGCCTGTACTATCTACATAAGTATAATAAGCATAAGCGAGATTCGATTCTTGAAAGTCTGGAGCCAATACAAACCCTAATAAACCTGCCTCTGAAGCCGTGGCAATTTCTTTCTCAAGTACTACACTTTGACGCTCCATTTCATCATTTTCTATTTTTACAATTGACCCAGTTCTTTCAGTCAAATAGAATGTATCATTCCATTTTTCAATTGACCAAGGAATATCTAGATCTTCTGCAATCACTTCTAATTCATTAATTTCATGCTGATTAGACGTAGTATTTTCCTCATTCCTGTCATCTACTGTATCGTGTTGGTTATTGGAAGAACATCCAATTAACAAGAATGTAAAGACAATACATACAGGGATCATTTTTTTCATTGTTAAACCTCTTCTCTAATAAGATT
>JAJUGF010000197.1 GCA_029268495.1 Gracilibacillus sp. | reverse complement strand
GGACCTGGTGGATTATTTGGTGTGGGTTATGGAAATAGTCTACAAAAGTATTTTTACTTACCTGAACCTCACAATGACTTTATTTTTGCAATTATTGCAGAAGAATTAGGGTTTATTGGCGGATTCATTGTCATTTTATTGTTCTTATTATTCATTTGGAGAGGGATATTAGTAAGCTTGTATGCACCAGATTTATTCGCGCGCTTCCTTAGTATTGGCATTGTAGGAATGATTGCAATACAAGTAATGATAAACATTAGTGTTGTTATCGGATTAATACCTGTAACTGGTATAACGTTACCTTTTTTAAGTTATGGTGGTTCATCATTGACTTTAACATTATGCTCTGTGGGTATATTATTGAATATTAGTAAATATCGGAAGTGACTTTCTTGCATAAAATAGTAGCTAGTATATAGATGTATGCTATAATTAGACTTAAGAATTTTCGATAAAAGGAAGTTAATTTGTATGGAACAAAAAAGAGTTGTTTCAATTGAAGATAGAATACCACAATTGAAAAAAGAAAGAAGAAAAAAAGCAAACCGTAAAATAACGATGTATGTGATTGTATTTTTTCTTCTTTTATTTGTTGTTATTTATTTACAATCACCGTTAAGTTATGTTAAAAGTATAGATGTAGAAGGAGAAGTGTTGATTTCAGAAGAAGAGATAATTACATTATCTGATATTGATCATTATACAAATTTTTGGGGCATTCAGAAAAAAGATATTCAAGAAAAGCTCGAAAAGCATCCACAAATTAGTGAAGTAAATATGGAGAAAAAATACTTAACAAATGGCATCATTCTACATATAAAAGAATTGAATTATGTAGGTAACATGCAAACAGAAAATGGATTGGTTCCGTTACTAGAAAATGGCAATAGTTTAACAGAGTTTTCTAATAATAGTATAGTACGCTCTGTACCTTTGTTAGTTAACTTTGACAATTATCCTAACATAGAGCGTCTAGCTAAAGAATTGAATAAATTACCTAGATATATTCATGCATTAATTTCTGAAATACAATGGGCACCAACAGATACAAATCAACAAAAATTAATATTGTTTATGACAGATGGTTATCAAGTAGAAATCACAGCAAGAAGTTTTGCTGACTTATTGACTTCTTATCCTTCTATAGTCAACCAACTTGAGGATGGGGTACCTGGAGTCATTACAATTGATGAAGCAGGTGCGGTATTTACACCTTTTGATTCAGGTAAATCAGAGAGGATTGACAAGGTAGAATGAGAAATAGAAGGCTTATGTACGCCCTTGTCTTTTTTGTATTAGGCTTTTTAATTACGATAAGTTTTGAACATGCGAGGACAGAAAGCGATATTGTACAATTAGGTGGAGAAGAATGGGAAGAAGAATTTTTTTATCGTAATCAACTTATCGAACTGGAAGAAAAAAATAAACAATTGCGTTCTGAGCTAAATCAAATGAAACAAGAGATTAATAAAGTAGAAGCGTCTTTGTCTGACGAAAAAGACTCCATTCATCATCTAGTAGATATGAAGAACAAATTGCAAAAATTAACAGGTGCTTTACCAATTAAAGGGGAAGGAATTCAAATAACATTAGAAGATGCTACGTATGTTCCGAATGAAGAACATGCAAATAACTACATTGTTCATGACCGACATATACATACTGTAATAAACGAATTGTACAGTGCCGGCGCAAAGGCTATCTCGATAAATGGACAAAGAATATTTAGAAGTAGTCATATTACATGTGTGGGGCCAGTTATTTTAATAGATGGCCAAACATATCCAGCGCCTTTTGTTATTTCTGCAATTGGTGATAGTGAAATATTAAATGTTAGTTTGCAATTAAAAAATGGTGTGATGGATTACTTAGTCCAAGATCATGTGCAAGTGACTATTGAAAAAAAGGGCACAATTGAAATGCAAGCGAAGGAAATGTGAAGAGTATGCAAAAGATATCAAGAAAAGCCCTGCTTTCTGTCAGTTTTATTTGTTTTCTCATAGGTTTTATGATTGCCGTTTTGTTTGAAGCTGAAAGTTCTCAAAAGACTCAAGACACACGCGATTTATGGGAAATCAGATCTGCCATAGCGGAACAGCAACAACAACAACAACATTTATATGATGAAATTACGATACATGAGGAGTTACTATCTAATTATGAGGAGAAATCTGAACATATTCAAATAGAGACATTGAATGATTCAATCAAATTGTTAGAAGAACAAGCAGGTTTGATAGAGAAGAAAGGTAATGGCGTTATTATTACATTTCAACCAATCTTTTTAGAAGATCAACCATATCAGATTTATCCAAAAATCAACGCAGATTTATTACATATAGTGGTGAATCAGTTAAATCAATTTGGTGCAACAGATATAGTAATTGATCAAGAACGATTAATCAATATATCTCCAATCAGAAATGTAAATGATAAAGTATATGTAAATAATAGTCCTATCAGTGATTTACCATTAGAAATTAAAGTCCTCACAAATAATGTCGACAGTCTGATAAATCATATGGAAGTAAGTGAAGTAATTGATTACTTAGCTATGGAAAATATTAAATTGACGTTTGAAAAAGCAAGTGATTTATATTTGCAACCATATGAAGGTACGATCGATATGTCAGGAATTGAAATATCAGAACAAGCGGAAGAGGATGTAAATTAAAATGTGGGTACCTATAGTGTTTTTAATTATTGGATTAACTTTAGGATTATTAACAAACTTTACAATACCACCAGCATATACTAATTACCTATCAATTGCTGTTTTAGCTGCGTTAGATACTTTGTTTGGAGGCATAAGGGCACAATTAGAAGGCAAATTTGTTCATACGATTTTTATTTCTGGTTTTTTCTTTAATGTAACTTTAGCAGCTTTTCTTGCTTTTTTAGGCGTACAATTAGGTATTGATTTATACTTAGCAGCAATATTTGCATTTGGCGTACGCTTGTTTCAAAATATTGCTATAATTAGAAGACTATTTTTTGATAACTTACAAAAAAACAAGAAAAAGGCAAGAATTGAGAACTTGTCTAATAAAAAAGACAATTAATATGAACTTTTTTCAGATATTCATGTAAAAATTACTTTATATTTATTATAATAGTTTTTAACATAGTTTATGTATAACAATTTAAAAATATTCCATGTATAGAAATAGGAGGTGCCTCATGGACAACAACGAAATTTTAGTCAGCCTGGATATAGGTACATCAAAAATTAAAGTTATTATCGGTGAAGTAGTTGGAGATTCGTTAAATATTATCGGAGTAGGATCCTCTAAATCATTAGGTATGAAAAAAGGGGCTATTGTAGATATTGATGAAACGGTCCAATCTATTAAATCAGCTGTTGAGCAGGCAGAACGAATGGTAGATGTACATATTGATAGAGTAGTAGTAGGTATTAACGGAAACCACATTCAATTGCAGCCATGTCACGGAGTAGTAGCTGTATCTAGTGATGATAAAGAAATTAAAGAGGAAGATATTCACAGAGTAATGGATGCAGCTCAAGTTATGTCCATTCCACCTGAAAGAGAAATTGTTGACGTTATACCAAAACAATTTATTGTAGACGGATTAGATGAAATTCGTGACCCAAGAGGGATGATTGGTGTAAGATTAGAAATGCAAGGAACAATTATTACATGTTCGAAAACAATGTTACATAATATTTTGAAATGTGTGGAAAAAGCTGGTTTAACTGTAATGGACTTATG
Source organism: Gracilibacillus sp. (assembly GCA_029268495.1). Lineage (GTDB taxonomy): Bacteria > Bacillota > Bacilli > Bacillales > Amphibacillaceae > Gracilibacillus > Gracilibacillus marinus. The sequence continues at coordinate 984 of JAJUGF010000197.1, read as the reverse complement.
TTTGCATCCATTAGCAACAGGTGAAGTTGCTTTATCAAAAGACGAAAAAAACTTAGGTGTAGCTTTAATAGATATTGGTGGTGGAAGCACAACAGTATCAGTATTTGAACATGGTACGTTAGTCGGTACAAATGTTTTACCATTAGGCGGATATAACATCACTAAAGATTTATCTATTGGGCTTCGCACAACAACAGAAGAAGCTGAGAATATAAAGCTAAATCATGGACATGCTTTTTATGATGATGCAAGTGAAGAAGAAACAATGGAAGTAAATATTATTGGAAGCAACAAAAGGGAAGAATTCAATCAACTTGATTTAGTAGAAATTATTGAAGCTAGATTAGAAGAAATATTAGTTTATAGTGCGAGAGAAATTCAAAAAATGGGATACAACGATTTGCCTGGTGGTATTGTATTAACAGGTGGTACAATGAGTATGCCTGGTGCATGTGATTTAGCGCAATACATATACCAGACAAATGTACGTATAGCAATTCCTGATTATATCGGTGTACGTGAACCTCAGTACACTGCAGGTATAGGTATCTTGAAATTTGCTTATAAGAATGCGAAAATACAGGGGAAAGAGTTTTCTGGAGCGATTTCTACTTCTAATCAAACAGAAAGTAGAAACGAAGAACATTACAGAACGGAATCTGTTAAACAACCGAAACAAGCGAAGCAACAAAAGAAAAAAGAGAAAAAGGATCCAAAACTAGCAAATATCTTTAAGTATTTCTTTGACTAGTTAGTAAGCAAAAAACAAAAAAAGATTTTAACTACACATAAAAACTAGCAAAATTGGGAGGAAAATAGAATGTTAGATTTTGATACGAATATGGATCAGCTAGCATCAATTAAAGTAATTGGTGTTGGTGGAGGCGGAAGCAACGCTGTAAATCGAATGATTGAGCACGGAGTACAAGGCGTTGATTTTATCGCTGTAAATACAGATGCACAAGCATTAAATTTATCTAAAGC
>JAJUGF010000196.1 GCA_029268495.1 Gracilibacillus sp. | reverse complement strand
ATTTCAGCTGGTAATTCAGAACGCTCTGGTAAGCGAGTGTAAGTACCTTCTAATTTATCTGCATCGAAAGATACGTAGTCAGGTGTGAAGTTGTTAACCTCTACAGCCTCTTTAATAATATCAAGGTTAAGAGATTTTTCACGAACACCAATTACTTGACCAGGTTTTACTTCGTATGAAGGAATATCTACACGACTTCCATCAACAGTAATGTGACCATGGTTTACTAATTGACGAGCTTGACGACGAGTACGAGCAAGACCAAGACGGTAAACTAAGTTATCTAAGCGAGATTCAAGAAGAATCATGAAGTTCTCACCATGGATACCTTTGATTTTGCTAGCTCTGTTGAATAAGTTACGGAATTGACGTTCGTTTACTCCGTACATGAAACGTAATTTTTGTTTTTCTTGTAACTGTAAACCATATTCAGATAGTTTACGACGTTGATTAGGTCCGTGTTGACCTGGTGCGTAAGGGCGTTTGTCTAACTCCTTACCAGTACCTGTTAATGAGATACCAAGACGACGAGACTTTTTCCATACAGATCCTGTATAGCGAGCCATAGTGCATCTTCTCCTTTATATATTAGATTTGCATAAATAAGACAGTGTGTTCCAATATCGTCAGCCATTTTATTTTCATGTATCTTCGCCCTAGTAGCAGAGAGTTACGCGATACACCTTATTAAAATAAGGAATAAAATGGTCAGCCGGCGGTTCACATAGGCTACCTTTTTTACACAAACTCCATTATATGATTTTCCTAGAACGAAGTCAAGAGAATTAAATGAATTTCTCCAGTGTCGCAACAAATTCTTCTAAATATTTTTTATCGATTTCATCAAAGCGATATGTGCTAGGACTATCAATATCTAATACACCAAAAATACGACCGTCTTTTCTTATTGGTACGACAATTTCTGACTGACTAGCAGCGTCACAAGCAATATGTCCTGGGAATTGATTGACGTCCATGACAAGTTGTGTAGTTTCTTCACTTACTGCAGTTCCACATACACCTTTACCAATTTTAATTCGTACACATGCAGGAAGTCCTTGGAATGGCCCAAGTACAAGCTCTTCCTCTTTTAATAAATAAAAACCTACCCAATTCACATTATCTAAAAATTGATTGAGAAGTGCAGATGCGTTGGATAGATTTGCAATAATATCTGTCTCTCCATCTAGTAATGCATCCAATTGTTTAATAACAAGCGGATAATCTTTTTCTTTATCACCATTATAGTGACTAACGTTAAACATTTGTAGTCCCCTCTCTATGTTGTTGTATTTTATCGAAAGATTGTATCTATCGTATAATATCTTTAAAAATGTGACAAATTTCAGCAACTTTTGAATCACTTTTTTGCATTTATTTCAAGTATTGCAAAAAGAAATTAGATAAATATTAAAAATCTTGGCAAAAACAGTGCTAAACATGATATTATAACTTTACATACAAAAGTCGCAATTATTTTCATAAAATGACAATAGATAGTGGTGTTTAGTGGGAGGAAATGAAAATGGAATTTGTGATCGGTGGAATATTACTCATCATTGCACTAATGATTGTTGGGCTTATTCTGAGAAGAAAAATATATGATGAAGTAGATCGACTCGAAGAATGGAAAATGAGCATCATGAGTCGTAATGTGACAGCAGAACTAGGAAAAATAAAACAATTAAATTTATTAGGTGAAACGCAAGATAAGTTCGAATCATGGAAAGATGCGTGGGATGAGATTGTTGCACAAGTATTACCAGATATGGAAGAGGACTTATTAGATGTTGAAGAACTTGCGAATCGATTTAATATTCCTCAAGCAAAGAAAAGATTACAGTTAATTGAGCAATCGTTACAAGAGATTGACCACAAAATTGACCAACTATTAGAAGATGTGGATCGATTATTAGATTCTGAAAAACATACAAAAGAACAGGTAGAATTGTTAGCACCTGACATTAAAGAACTAAAAAAATATCTATTACATAATCGCGTACAATTCGGAAAAGCTGAATTATTTTTTGAATCAAAATTAACACAGCTTGAAAAGAAGTTAGATTCGTATCATGAATTAGAGGATGGTGGCAATTATATTGCTGCACAAACGATGGTAGAAGAAGTGAAACAGACATTTGCTGAATTGGAAAACAAGATATCTGTATTTCCTGAACTCTATCGTAAGTCTAACAAAATGTTACCTGAACAAATGAATGAACTATTACGTGAAATGAAAATGATGGCAGAAGAAGGGTTACGTGTAGAACAATTTGGTTTTGAGAAAGAATTAAGACAATACGATAAAGTACTAAAGCAAACAATTATTAACTTAGAACAAGGTGAGTTAATAGATGTAGATGAAACATTAGTGCAAATGGAAGAACGTTTAAATGAAATGGTATTAATGTTAGAAAAAGAAGAGAAGTCAAAATCCATTGTAGAAAATGAATTTCCAAAGTTAAAAGTAAAAGTAGAAGAATTAAAAGAAGCATATATTGTTTTGAAACAAGAAATTGCCGAATTACAGGAAACGTATTATATTGAGTCACCAGATTTAGAACTGTTTTTAAGTATTGAAAAATGGCTTGAAAAAATACAAAATCAATTTGAACAAATGGAAAAGGATTACGAAGAAAAGGCAACTCACCATGTTGATTTGAAAGACAGAATTGACGGTATAAGAGAAGAAATGGAAGAATTAGAAAAGGCACAAGTGGAATTCTACGAAAAAATTAAAGACTTACGTAAAGATGAGATAGAAGCAAAAGAAAAAATTGGACGATTAAAACGACAATTGGTTGCAACAAATAAAAAATTAATGAAAAGTAACATTCCAGGAATTCCATCAACCATTCTAAATTTGTTGGAAGAATCTACGGATAAATGTGAAGTCGTACTGAAGAATTTGTACAAACACCCATTAGATATGGGGAGAGTACAACATAGTTTAGATGAAGCATATAAGGCAGTTTCACATTTCACAGAACAAACAGAGATGTTATTAGATCAGGCTCGTTTAGTTGAAGTGGCAATCCAATATGGGAATCGTTATCGTACGACACACCCCGAAATTAATGGATCATTGATGGAAGCAGAAAAGCTTTTCCGTGATTATAAATATGAAAAAGCATTAGAGGTATGTGTGAAAGGTTTAGAAGAAGTGAATCCATATGCGATGAAGAAAATTGAACAATTGGATGAACACTATCAACAAATGTTAAGTTAAAGGAGTACTGACATCATGAAATGGCTTATATCGATACTATGTGTTTTTACTATTGCTATATGGGGTGCAATTATTTGGACATATGCTGGCGTGAAGGCAACAGATGTAACTGTTGCATCCCATCACTACAATATAAATAGTGAATTAAATAAAAAAGTAAGAGTATTCAATTACTTTGATACGATAGAATCGAAACAATATGCAAATCACTCACAAGATGGAAGTAAAGAAGAGGAGAGACAACAAGATAAACTAACTACTTCCCTAGAGCAACATATAGGATATATCAATCCAAATCGAGCATTATCCATCGATGTGGTATTAGAAGCATTAAATATTCAAACACAGTAAAAAAACGCAGAGAGTACTCTGTGTTTTTTTACGTTAGCAACGATAAGCGCAACAACAACTAAAAAATTATTTAAAGCTTTTACGAAATGTGTTACGATATTTCAATGAATAAGTATGAGGATAGCGATAGAAAATTAAAAGAGGGGTAACATGATATATTTAGACAATAGTGCAACAACAAAACCTAATGAAGAAGTAATGAAAAGTTTTCATACTGCTGCTACACACTATTTTGGTAATCCATCATCTTTGCATGGATTAGGTATGGAAGCTGAACGATTACTTAGAAAAGCAAGGGAGCAAATTGCAGAACTTCTTCAAATCAATCCAGATGAGGTTGTTTTTACATCTGGCGGAACAGAAGGGAATAACTTAGCAATTAAAGGGATTGCGCTTCAACATCAACATCGAGGCAGACATATTATAGCGTCATCTGTAGAACATCCTTCTGTAATAGAATCATTAGAAGCGTTAAAACAATTAGGTTTTCGCATCACATATATTCCAGTAGATGAAAACGGAAGAGTAAATCCAAATGATGTGAAAAAAGAAATAACAGATGATACGATATTGGTGTCAGTAATGCATGTGAATAATGAGATTGGTACAATTCAACCAATAGAAGAAATCGGAGCATTGCTTCACAATTATCCAAAAATCTTTTTTCATGTAGATGCTGTACAGAGTATCGGGAAAGTACCGATTTCGATTCGAAAAGCAAATATAGACTTATGTACCATTTCCGGTCATAAAATCCACGGATTAAAAGGTACAGGTATATTATATGTAAAAAAGGGTATTCGACTTTTTTCTTTAGCGCATGGTGGAGGTCAGGAAGCAAACATTCGGTCAGGTACAGAGAATGTTCCAGGTATCGTAGCACTAGCAAAAGCATTACGAATTACATTAGTTAAGGAAAATGATACGAAGCGTATAGAACAACTTAAAATCTATATCATGGATGAACTAAAAAAGATTCATTATGTAAAGATAAATACACCAGAGACAAATAGCGCTCCACATATTGTGCATTTTTCTTTACCTGGCTTCAAACCAGAAGTTGTCATTCATGCATTAGAAGAAGCAAAAATTTATATTTCAACAAAATCAGCTTGCTCTTCAAAGAAATCCGATATCAGTAGTGTGTTAGAAGCTTGT
>JAJUGF010000195.1 GCA_029268495.1 Gracilibacillus sp. | reverse complement strand
TTCTTCTACTTCTTTTACTACTTCTATCGCTTCCGGTATATTCACAAGGTCTAACGCTAATTGTAATTTCATCCATGATTCCTCCTACTATTTTTTCATCAGATTATTCATACTCTATACTAGAGACTAAATCTAATTGATGTAAGTAGGCACTTTTTTCTGATATAGTATCTATTACTAGACTAACTTATGAGAGAAGGATTCGATGATTACAAAAACACTTAATGGAATTTATCCAGAAAAAGAGTTAGCATTGTCCATTTTAGAGGGCAAATGGAAACTGACGTTGTTGTGTCATTTAGGCTTAATCGGGACCAAACGATTTGGTGAATTGAAACAATTAACACCTAAGATCACACAGCAAATGTTAACAAATCAGCTTAGAGAATTAGAAGAACACAAACTCGTCCACAGAGAGGTTTATCGTGTGGCACCTCCTAAAGTAGAGTATTCTTTAACAGAACAAGGCAAAAGCCTATTGCCTATTTTGGATCTATTAAATGACTGGGGAAAAAATCATTTAGATCACAGTAGAAACAAAGATACTGGTATGTATTCTGAAAAAATACGCACTTTATCCGTAATTGAGGGAAAGTGGAAATTAGTTATTTTGTGCCATTTAGGCTTAAAAGGCACAAAACGATTCGGAGAACTTAGAAAACTCATCCCTAACATCACAAAGAAAATGTTAACAAGCCATCTAAGGGAATTTGAAGAAAATGGGCTTGTTCATCGAGAAGTATATCCCGTCGTTCCTCCTAAAGTAGAATACTCTCTGACAAAGGAAGGAGAAAGCTTGCTCCCAATACTAAAAGCACTGGAAGATTGGGGAAGCATGTATATGGAACAACATTGCAAATAAACCTAAGGACAAGCTTTCTGTCCTTAGGTTTATCTCTCCCTATCCTACTTCACAAGGCTTTCTTAAGTACCTTAAACTAAAATAACCACTTGTAAATTCACAAAATTAAAAGAGAATATATGTTGTAATGTCAACTCATTATTCCATATACCGTAGAGCTATTATAGATATCAAGAAAATTTCTTGCATAACTTTTTGTATTTAGAATAAAAATTACCATAAATCTGTTAATCTCTACTAGTTAAATATTTAAAAATATTAAATGTTAAGCAATCCACTATCCCTTCATACCAGTAATTGCCACACCTTCAATAATCTGTTTTTGTGCAACAATATATACAAGCAATACAGGTATTACAGATATTACCGTTCCCGCCATCATTAATGGCCAATTCGCTGTGTATAATCCTTTAAATGAATTTAACAAAATCGGTACAGTGAATTTCTCCGGAGTATTTAAATAAATTAATGGATCTAAGAAGTTGTTCCAAGCTTGCAAAAAGGTGAAAATAGCAATAGCTGCTAATGCAGGCTTGATTAATGGAAGAATAATAAACCAATAGATTCTTCCATATCCTGCTCCATCCATGATCGCTGCTTCTTCTAGTTCTCGAGGAACACCTAGAATAAATTGTCTCAATAAAAATACTGCAAATGCATTAAATAATGCACCTGGTACGATTAAAGACAAATGCGTATCTAACCAGCCTAATTTGTCCATTACCAAATAGAGCGGTATCATTGTCACTTGCTTTGGAATCATCATTGTAGCTAGAAAGAGAATAAATAATATATTTGCCCCTTTGAAATTTATCCTTGCAAAGGCGTATGCCGCCATAGAAGCGGTGATAAGTGTACTTAATACGATAATCACCGTAATATAAAAACTATTGAAATAAGCTAAGCCAAATGGCATTGCTAGTAATGAATCAATGTAGTTACTCCATAACACAGGGTCTGGTATCCATTGTGGCGGAATGACAAAAATCTGTGACATTCCTTTTAATGAACTGAGTATCGTCCAAACAAATGGGAATACCATAACTGCAGCACCTAGTATTAAGATTATATGTAGACTAAATTTAGACAGATTAAATTTAGATAGTGGTTTGGTTAGTGTCTTTGTAGAGACATTCACAGTATTTTCATTATTTTTCATAGAAAACCCACCTATCTTGTAATTTAAATTGTACTAAAGTAAAAATTAGAATAACAAAAAATAGAATAATCGCAGCAGCAGAGCTTTTACCCATCGTAAAATCAACAAAAGCCTGATCATAAATATGGAAAACAATCGTATAACTTGCTTTAGCAGGACCACCTTGAGTCATAACGAATGCTTGATCAAATACTTGAAATGATGAAATAATTGTCATAATCGTTACAAAGAAAGTTGTTGGTGTAAGTAAAGGTAATGTAATATGTCTAAACTTCTGAAAAGCATTCGCACCATCAATCGACGCAGCCTCATAGTAACTTTTCGATATTCCTTGTAAACCAGCTAGAAAGATGACCATATTGTAACCAAGTCCCCACCAAATACTTAATAACGCGATAGATGGAATTACCCATTTCGTATCTGTTAACCACATTGGCCCATCTATACCAAATAATGATAACGCTTGATTTAATATTCCAAAGTCACCATTTAATATCCACATAAAGATAATACCTACAGAAACAGAACTTGTCACAACAGGCATGAAGAAGAATACCCTATAGATTCCCTTACCTGTAATCTTATTTAAACTAATTGCTAAAATCATAGCAATCGCGATTCCAATCGGTACAACTAGAATCATGTAATAAACTGTGTTAATAATAGCAGTGAAAAAATCTGGATTCTTAAATTGTTCAATATAGTTCGCCAATCCCACAAAACTAGATTCTGCAAATCCATTCCAATCTGTAAAACTAAGCACAAAAGCATATACTAACGGTATTAATGAGAAGAATAACAACCCGATTAATTGAGGAGATATAAAAAGAAATCCCCATAAATTTGGTCTACTTCTATCCATTTCTATCACCTCATTTTCAACATACCAAGAAGCTCTTTGCCTCTTGGTATGCTGCTTTCATTTGTATTTACTCTGCTATCTTTTCTTCAATTAGTTTCACTACATTATTAATGGTTGTATCTGGGTCTTGCTTACCTAGAAACATTAAATCAAATTCATCTACCATATCGCTATTTAGTCCTGGGTATAATGCGTCTTTTGTTAAGGCGGATCCGTGAGTAAAACCATTATCTCTAGCATCAAATAAATACTGTATATTTTTATCTGTAAAGGATTCAAAATCACTAATTTCAATCGTATCAATTGAAGGTAGTGCACTTCCTCCTTCACCAGTTCTTACGGATTGCCCTTTTTCACCAACATAATAGGATAAGAATTTCATTGCCTCTTCAACGTGATCATTTTTACTATTCACTGCCATATATGCTACAGGAATACCAACAGGCTCTTGTTGATTCTCCGTATTACTAGGGAAATAAATATAGTCATAATCAAGTGCCTCATTAGAATCGAATTGTGGTGTGAACCAACGACCACCAGCAACCATTCCTACTTGATTAGACATGAACATAGCATCCACACCTTGTCCTTGTGGTAAAGAACCTGCATAAACAGCATTTCCATTTTGCACTAAATCGCTCAAAAAGTGGATGGCTTCTTTTGCTTGTTCATTTTCGTCTAAAACTAATTCGCCATTCTCATCAAATAGTAAGCCGTCGTTAGACCAAATCCAACTATACCAATGTGCCCACCAATTCTCTAAAACTAAGCCTGTTTTCCCGGCTTCTTTTATTTGATTAGTCACTTCTAGAAATGCATCCCAGTTCCAATTCCCCTCGTCATAGTATTCCTGTGGCGTTTTTGCACCAGCTTCTTCAAAAACGGTCTTATTGTAATAAAGTACCAAAGGATTCGCATCAGGTGGAATAGCATATGTTAAACCATCTTTTCGTACAGAACCGAATAATCCATCTGCGAAATTATCTAAACTGGTATAGCTCTCTTCTGTCTTCAAGAAATCATCTAAAGGTTGTACAACACCTGCATCTATTAATTCCGGCATTGTAGGTTCATGGGCATAGAATACATCAGGCCCTTTGCTTCCTTGCAAAGATGTCATTAACTTTTGTTCGTATTGATCCCCAGCTACAGATACTAATTTCACTTTAATATTAGGATTTTCGTCCATAAATCCATCAATAGCTTTTTGATATACTTTTAATTCTTCTGGATTCCCCCACGCTTGCATCGTTAGTTCCACAACATCTCCTGTTGCATTACTTCCTTGGCTATCACTCTCAGTAGACGTATCATCATTGTTACAACCAACCATAATAAAGAAGAATCCAATACAAATCATTGCTAATTTACATTTGCTAAATTTCATCTTTACACAACCCCTCTTTTAAAATTATTTATTTTAAAGCAGGTCTTTCCTTCGCCTTATCCGCTTCTCCAGCATTACTATTCGCAGCTTCTCTATCCAATGCCATTTCTTCAACAGATTTTACCGGTAATCTCGCAGCACCTTCATACTCTTTTGTCGGAATAAGATTCGGTTGAGATAGACGATTCTTGGCAGCTTCTATCTGTTCCGCATATTGTGGCAACCATTGTGCTTGTGCTACCAACATCTCATCAACCATTTGCCAAATTTCAGGTGGGTTACACACTGCACCTACTAATGGATCCATCATCATTGCTTGACGTAATAATTCAATATCCCCATGCACAGCAGCTTCTACTGCTAAGCGTTGTACAGAGATACTTACATTACATACAGCCGCACATCCTAGTGGTAACGAACCAACCAGTCCCATATTGATTCCATTTGCATCTACATAGCCTGGCGCTTCAATAATCGCATCATCTGGAAGATTAGAAATCACT
>JAJUGF010000194.1 GCA_029268495.1 Gracilibacillus sp. | reverse complement strand
GTACTGCTTATTTCTAAAAAATAAACGAGATTGATTAGAATAAAAATGATCGCAATGTAGAAGAACCCTTGCGTCATATAGACACCTCCTACTATTGTAGATTCACTTTATTGAACAATTTAAACGTTCAATGTTTAAGAATAGATTATTTTTTTATTGCAAATGGGAAACATAGGGGATTGAATTATGAAAAAATCTACTATTATAGTATTTATTATTTTTATACTAGCTTGTGTCTTTGGAGTATTTGGTCAGGGAATCGCTTATTTCTTAAATGATACCATTTATCAAATACGTCCAATATTTTACTTAACCATTGTAACATTTGTCGGTATTGTATTGTTTTTGCTAGCGTGTACGTTATTGTACGTCCAAAGTAAAAAAGGTTTAATTAAAGAGGAAGTATTCCATGCATTACTAACCTTATTCTTAGCAACTGGCATAGCTGTCACATTGTGGTCTTTATTCGTATTAATCATGTGGTGGGGGTAGTAAGCAAAAGTAAAATCAAATATTTCACATACGATTCCTTTTAAATGTGGACATACTTTTGCTATGATTAGTATAGAAGCAAGTGGAGAGAATAAGGAGATATTATGGACGAATTTCAATTTATTGATTCGATAAAACAAAAATATTATAAGCAACCTAGTGTCATAAAAGGAATTGGTGATGATGCTGCAATACTAAGACATACAGATGAAGACACGATTGTTGCTATGGATACGATGGTTGACGAGATACACTTTTCTAAGAAAACAACTGAACCATTCCACATTGGTTATCGTGTATTAGCAGCAAACATAAGTGATATTGCAGCAATGGGAGGCAAACCGACATCTTATCTTGTATCTATAGCGATACCAAAATCATCTACTCTGGAACAATTGCATGAGATCTATGAAGGAATGAGCGCTCTTGCAGACTGTTTTCAAATGGATCTAATTGGTGGGGATACGGTTTCTAGTAATGTACTAACAATTACGGTAACCGTTATTGGCACTGTAAAGAAAGATAGAGTAAGATATAGAAGTGATGCCAAAATTGGTGATGACATCTTTGTTACTGGAACATTAGGAGACGCAGCTTGTGGGCTTGATGTCCTTTTGAATGAGAGAGACAATCTTAACAAGTACACAGACATGATTGACCGCCACCGGATGCCTATGCCAAGAGTGACATTTGCGAATGCTTGTCAAACGATTAGTAGGTTAAGTCTAAATGATATTAGTGATGGAATTAGTAGTGAAGCAAATGAAATTGCCAATGCTTCTAAAGTTTGTTTAAATATAAATTATGAAGCTATACCAAAACATCATCTGTTACAAGAATTCAGTAAAGAAAAAGTAGAACAATGGGTGTTGTCAGGTGGAGAAGATTTCGAATTAGTTGGAACAGTAGCCAAAAGCAATTGGGACCAACTTGTAACAATAGCAGAACAAACGAATACCAAAGTAACGAAGATTGGTACGGTAGAAGAAGACCCTACAGGAAATGGTGTAGTCTTATTATCGAAAGAAAATCAAACAACAGTATTAAATAAATCTGGATATACTCATCTAAGAGGGTGATCAATTGGAATATTTATTTGAAACACAAACAGAAGAAGATACGAAACGACTAGCGAATAAATTAGCATTACTAGTAAAGCCTGGGGATGTATTGACATTAGAAGGTGACTTAGGCGCAGGTAAGACAACCTTCACGAAAGGGCTTGGTGCAGGACTCGGTGTGAGAAGAACGATTAATAGTCCAACATTTACGATTGTGAAGGAATACCAAGGAGAAATTCCTTTATATCATATGGATGTGTATCGTTTAGAGAATAGTGAAGAAGATATTGGTTTTGACGAATATTTTCAAGGAGACGGGATTACCGTTGTGGAATGGGCATCCTTTATCGAAGAGTATTTACCTGATGAAAGACTAGATATAGAAATATTGCGTGTCGATGAACATGCCAGGAAAATTACATTTTTGCCAAAAGGGGAACATTTTGAGTTTATTTGTAAGGAGTTATACAGATGAATGTATTAGCAATCGACACATCTAATCAAGTGATGAGTGTAGCAATGAGAAAAGACAATAAGTTCGTCGTCGATTACACGACAAATATGAAAAGAAATCATTCTGTTGGTTTAATGCCTGCAATTGATTATGTGATGAAAGAGTCGAGTACAAAACCAAACGAATTAGACAAAATTGTTGTGGCAATTGGACCAGGTTCGTATACAGGTGTAAGAATTGGTTTGTCTACAGCAAAAACAATGGCATGGACATTAAACATTCCGATTGTGACGATATCTAGCTTGGAGTTACTCGCATATAATGGGTTAGGAAAAGCTCGTTATATATGTCCATTCTTTGATGCAAGAAGAGGGCTTGTGTATACAGGATTATACGAAAATAATAACAGGCAGCTTGATGTAAAGTTCCAAGAAGAGAACATAGCATTAACAGAATGGTTAGATCGATTGAAGAATCTAGAAGGGGAGATTTTGTTTATTAGTCCTGATTATTCCTTACATCAAACAACAATAGAACAAGTCTTAGGTGACCAAGCAATTGCTCCTATACTAGAGACAGATACTATACCTAAAGCAAGTATACTAGCAGAAATTGGAGAGAATCGTCCTTCTCAATCTGTCCATGAGGTTACACCGAATTATTTGCGCATGGTAGAAGCAGAAGCAAATTGGTTAAAGGAGCAAAAACAAAAAAGTGGAACATAATATTGAAATTCGAGAAATGACAGAAGCAGATATAGAAAGTGTGCTAGAAATAGATCAATTGTCATTTGCTAATCCATGGCCAATCAATATTTATTATGATGAGTTAAATAAGAATTCCTATGCGCACTATTTTGTTGTGACAGTAGATCAAAAGGTAGTTGGATTTTGTGGGACGTGGATTGTAATAGATGAAGCGCAGATAACGAATATTGCGATACACCCAGCGTATCGAGGAAAACGTTACGGTGATGGCTTATTTCAGCATGTGATTAACTTTGCAATTGCCAATAATGTGAGTCGTCTCTCATTAGAAGTGCGTGTATCCAATATTCCAGCACAACAATTATATAAAAAGTATGGCTTAGTCCCAGGTGGAATTAGAAAAAATTATTATACAGATAATCAAGAAGATGCTTTAGTATTGTGGGTGAACTTATGAGTGAATATATTCTAGGAATAGAGACAAGTTGTGATGAAACAGCTGTAGCGATTGTGAAAGATGGGACAGAAATTGTTAGCAATGTCGTAGCATCTCAAATAGAAAGTCACAAACGCTTTGGTGGAGTGGTCCCAGAGATCGCGTCAAGACATCATGTGGAGCAAATAACGGTTGTAATAGAAGAAGCATTAGCAAAAGCTGAGATGACGATTGCAGAAATGGATGCAATTGCTGTAACGGAAGGTCCAGGGCTTGTTGGGGCATTATTAGTTGGTGTGAATGCAGCAAAAGCATTGGCATTTGCACATCAAAAACCGTTGATAGGTGTACACCATATCGCAGGTCATATTTATGCGAATCGTTTAGTAGAAGAATTCGAATTCCCGCTTCTTGCATTAGTAGTGTCAGGTGGACATACAGAACTAATCGTCATGAAGGAACATGGAAAGTTTGAAATCATTGGGGAGACACGTGATGATGCAGCAGGAGAAGCGTATGATAAGGTTGCTCGTACATTGAAGTTACCATATCCAGGCGGTCCCAAAATTGATGAATTAGCACACATTGGGGCACAAACGATTGATTTTCCACGAGCATGGTTAGAAGACTCTTTTGATTTTAGTTTTAGTGGATTGAAATCAGCTGTGATTAATACGTTACACAATGCAAGTCAAAAAGGGATAGAATATAAGCATGAAGACATTGCAGCAAGTTTTCAAGCAAGTGTTGTCGATGTGTTAGTCGAAAAAACGTATCGAGCAGCAATCGAGAACAATGTAAAACAAGTCATCGTAGCGGGTGGTGTTGCTGCAAATAAAGGATTACGAAAAGCAATGGAAACAAAGTTTAAAGAAGAGCGTATGAACGTGATGTTTCCACCACTCTCGTTGTGTACAGATAATGCAGCAATGATTGCAAGTGCCGGTTATATTGCATACAAGCAAGGCCATCGTTCAGGATGGGATTTAAATGCGAACCCAGGATTAGATTTAGAAATGTATGCGAATAGAGGCAAATAAAAAAAGAACGAACTTCTCTTCTAGTATGAAGGAAGTTCGTTCTTTTTACTCTTCATGTAATTGCTCCCACTCTGCCATTAATTGTTCGAGTTTTGTATTCATTGCATCGTTTTCCTCTGTAAGTTGCAAGGATTTTTCGTGGTCTTGGAAAATGTCAGGTTCACATAATAATGCTTCGTTATGTGCTACATTCTCTTCAAGTTGGGCAATTTCTTGTTCGATTTCTTCAATTCTACGTTGTTTTTTACGTTCTAATTTCTTTAATTCTTTTTCTTTTTGGAAGTCTGTTTTTCCTTGTTGCTTTGTTACTTCTTGTTCATTTTGTAATTGTAATTCTCTCCATGCCTTTTCTTCATTCTTTTTTTCCACATAGTAATCATAATCACCGAGGTATATTGTTGTTTTGTTCTTTTGCATTTCTAATATTTGTGTCGCTATTTTGTTAATAAAATAGCGGTCATGGGATACAAATAAAATCGTACCAGGATAATCAATGAGTGCTGCTTCTAATATTTCTTTACTATCTAAATCCAAATGGTTCGTCGGTTCATCTAATAATAAGAAGTTCGCTTTCTCCATCATTAATTTTGCTAAAGCTAAGCGTGCTTTTTCACCACCG
>JAJUGF010000193.1 GCA_029268495.1 Gracilibacillus sp. | reverse complement strand
GCTTCTCGCCTAATACCTCATCTGCAATATTTACAGCATGATCTCCAATACGTTCTAAATTACTGATAATGTCTGCAAAAACAATTCCAGCAGTTCCCGTACATACACCTTCATTTAATCGAATAATATGTTTCTTGCGATATTTTCGCTCCATATTATCAATTTCATTTTCTTTTTGAACTACGGAAAGTGCTGCTTCACGGTCCATATTATCTAGTGCTCTTATTGCATCTTTAACTGTAATGATTGTTAAATCAAACATCTCATTTAAATCTATCATACCTTGTTCTGTAATATCTACTTTATTGGATATTTTATAATTAATTAATTCAAGAATGTTTTCAAAATGATCCCCCATCCGCTCAATATCACGAACAGAATTAATTAATGCTGAATGACTAAAACGTTCTGTTTCTGTAAAATTAGTTCCTGAGAGTTCTACTAAATAAGAAGTAATTTCTCTATCTAAATTATTAATAGCGCCTTCTAATTGCATCGCCATTTCTTCGTGTTTATTGTTATTTGTATTTAAGAAAATACTCGTTTCTTCTAGACCTTTCGTTGCATACTCACCCATTCTTACAATTTCAGCTTTTGCTTGATCTAAAGCAACAGATGGAGATTGTTTAATAAAAATAGGATCTAAATGCTTTGGTTTGAATTCAACTACTGTATCCTCACCTGGAATAATTTTAGTTACAAGTAATGCTAATAATCCTATAAAAGGGAATTGAATAACTGTATTTAACACATTAAATATACCATGAGAAAAAGCAATTGTCATCGCAGGATTTAATTCTAAAGCTACTTGTACTTTTTCCATAAACAATGTGTAGAAATTGATAAATATAATTACTATTGTTGCACCAATTACGTTAAAAATTACGTGTGTTAATGCCGCTCTCTTCGCTGCAATCGTAGCACCAATTGATGCTAATACAGCCGTAATTGTAGTCCCAATATTATCTCCAAATAATACAGGTAATGCTGCTTTTAACTCAATCGCACCTTCTAACATTAAACTTTGCAGAATTCCGATAGTTGCACTTGAACTTTGTACCAACATTGTAAATACAGTACCAACTACCACACCTAAAATTGGATTATCCGACATACTTACAGTTAAATCATGAAACATCTGCACATCTCTTAATGGTTTTAAGCCAGAACTCATTAATTCTAACCCATAAAAAAGTGAACCAAAACCAAAAATAGTTAAACCTAAATTAGTTAATTTTGAATTTTTAAAGAAAAATAATAAAAATGCTCCGATACCAATAATCGGTAATGAATATGCACCCAAATCAAAACCGATGATAAATGCTGTAATGGTTGTTCCAATATTCGCTCCCATGATGACACCAATTGACTGTCTTAATGTCATAAATCCTGCATTAACTAACCCTACAGTTAAAACAGTTGTTCCTGAACTTGATTGAATTAATACAGTAACAATGATACCTGCTAACACACCTAAAAACGGGTTACTAGTTGTTTTGTCTAAAATCTCTCTCAAACGATCTCCAGCAGTCTTTTGCAGACCATCTCCCATGTACTTAATACCTAAAAGAAAAATCCCCAAGCCACCTATAAATTCGAAGATCATTGCTTGTACATTCGCATCCAAAAGTATTCATCCCTTCACTATTTCTAATAGTTAGTATGTATTGTAGTGTATTTTTTCATTTGTTCTTATGACATCATGATAAAAATGGGTTTAATGACATAGTTGGACAAATTTCGCTAACACACACGATTTTAATATTAATTATTTATTAATAGTTTGTAAAGGTGTTAAGCGAAAATTTACAATAATTTAATATTTTATTTTATTATATCAATTTCATTCTTATTAGGTACATATATTTCGAATTTTTAATAGTGTTACCATAAACATATAAAAAAAACATAGAGGCATCTCTATGTTTTTTATCTTTCCTGGACTAATATTCTCGTACCATCCACTTGCAAAACTACAATCGGAGTATCTTTTTTCACCCATTTACCTTGTGTAATTGCACTATATTCCGCTCCATCAATTTTTACATTTCCTATTGGACGCATATCTGTAATTGCAAAACCATCTTTACCAATTAATGATTCATATTTTTTATTCATACTTGAATAGCCTGCTTCATTTGTTAATTGATCAAACAGAGTAATCTTGGTCCACATCTTTCTCTTCTTAAATACTTTTAAGAACAATAGCGAACTAAATCCACCTATAAATACTCCTAACACAGCATATAGTCCTGTAACCCAATTAGATGTTGCAAACCCAACAGAAATAATCATTAATACAGTTCCGATAACAGCCAGTGTACCATCATTTACTACCTTTCCATCAATAACGATTAGTAAAATTCCGACAAAATATAATGCAATCATAATAAAAAACATACCTGTATCTAAGTGACTAGAAAAATACACACCAATAAAACCTAACCCTAATACACTAAATATTCCCTTCGCATTAACTAAAATTTCTCCAATTAAAAATAATGTTGCTAGTGCAACGACAAGAAAACTTATCCATTCTACTTGTACATCAATCATTTTTATCACCTACTTTTAGGTTTTTTTATTCTTATCATATCATACGAATAGAAGTTGTTAAGGTTTCATTTTGTAAAATAAATTAAAAATAAGTCCTGTTACTTCTCATTTTGTAAGGAAACCATTATAATGATACAGAGATGTAACTATAACCTATTAAGAGGTAATAATAAAGGAGCGATTTATTTTATGGCTTTAATACACCGAAAGGATACGCGACCTGTAAAAGTCGGGAATGTGATGGTCGGTGGCAAAAATGAAGTAATTATACAATCAATGACAACGACCAAAACACATGATGTAGAAGCAACAGTTAAAGAAATACACCGATTAGAAGAAGCAGGTTGTCAAATCGTTCGTGTAGCATGTCCTGATGAACGTGCTGCGAATGCCATCCCAGAAATAAAGAAACAAATTAATATACCATTAGTAGTTGACATACATTTTAACTACAAGCTTGCTTTGAAAGCAATTGAAGGCGGAGCAGACAAAATTCGAATCAATCCTGGTAATATCGGAAAAAGAGATAAAGTAGAAGCAGTTGTCAATGCTGCTAAAGCGAAAGGGATACCTATTCGCATTGGTGTAAATGCTGGTTCACTTGAAAGACATATTTTAGAAAAATATGGTTATCCAACAGCTGATGGAATGGTTGAGAGTGCATTACATCATATCAAAATCTTAGAAGAGTTAAATTTTCATGATATTGTTGTATCATTAAAAGCTTCTGATGTGAATTTAGCTATTGAAGCATATGAGAAAGCTGCTGAAGTGATTCCATATCCGTTGCATTTAGGAATTACAGAATCCGGCACGCTTTTTGCAGGTAGTATCAAAAGTGCTGCAGGGATGGGTGCGATTTTAAGTAAAGGTATCGGTAATACGATGCGTATTTCACTTAGTGCAGATCCCGTAGAAGAAATCAAAGTAGCAAGAGAGTTGTTAAAAACATTCGGACTCGCTTCTAATGCTGCCACATTGATTTCTTGTCCTACTTGTGGACGTATTGAGATTGATTTAATAAAAATCGCTAATGAAGTGGAAGAGTATATATCCACAATCAAGGCACCAATTAAAGTAGCTGTATTAGGATGCGCAGTAAACGGTCCTGGTGAAGCTAGAGAAGCTGATATTGGAATTGCAGGTGCTCGTGGAGAAGGATTACTATTCAGACATGGAGAAATCATCCGAAAAGTCCCTGAAGAAACGATGGTAGATGAGCTTAAAAAAGAAGTAGACAAAATAGCTGCTGAATTTTTAGAAAAACAAAAAGAAGAACAAGAAGCTTAAGACATATGTAGACACCTATCCATTCACAGATAGGTGTCTACTTTTTATATTATACTGACATATTGATTGACTTCATCTGTATTGGTAATTGGCTAAAATAATGGAATCATTATGATAGATACGAGTAATGAGATAATCGATACGACGATTGCTGCATTACCTAACGTATCTGCTCCTTGTTTTTTGGAAATGAATCCAAATATTAATCCACCTATCGCCATAATTAATGGCCAAACAAAGAATGATGCAATTGCTAATACTAAACCAATCCAACCAAACGTAGTATTTACACTTGATTGCATTTCTGTTCCTTGTTCACTATCTTCAATTGGCCGATTAAATTCATTGGCTGTTAATTCTTGGGCCACTTCTGAATCTCGCTTATATGCTTCATCTAGTGCATATAACTCATCCGTTGAAGCAAATTGCTTGGTAGTGATATCCTCTTGATTTTCCAAATCGTATTTTGGTGCATCCTCTACACGATTGTTTTCGTACTCTTTGTCATTTGACATCTTTCAACCCTCCTTTTGTTTTAGAGGTACATTCGTAGTATGGCTTTATTTCTTCAAAAATTGCTTGGTAATTTTTTAATGTATTAAGTCATATACATATACTAACTTACATATTGCTTATTAGAGCTTTCATTTTACTTTTTAAAGTTCATGCTATCATCCATCAATAGTGGAAAGGAGCCCATCTGTATGAACAGTTTTAAAAAAATGATTATGATAAGAAAATTACAGACTATCCAACCATCCATTCTTTTACAATATGCAAAAAAATATGATATTTCGATATCTTCGCAACAGGCAGAAATAATTTGTGAACATTTAAAAGAAAATATGTATGATCCAACCAAAGTATCTGATCGTACTGCGATGCTAAAAAAATTAGCTCAAATCACGGATATGCAAACAGCAAAAAGATGCAATCAGTTGTTTCAACAATTAATTAAACAATATGG
>JAJUGF010000192.1 GCA_029268495.1 Gracilibacillus sp. | reverse complement strand
CTCGCCGTGTAACTGGAACTTCTGCAAAATACCAACGTAAATTAACAAAAGCAATTAAACGCGCTCGTCAAATGGCTTTATTGCCATATGTGAGCGAGTAATAGTAAAAGGAGAGATTAGGCTAATGCTTAAACTCTCCTTTTATTTTGTGTAAAGATTCGTTCTAATACTATTTTGGATGATCTATGTCATATAACTAGTGGAACTTATTTGATATTGTATCAAGTGCTTGAATATCTTCTGATTGTTTTCCAAATGAGATAGTTGTTTCTTTCTTCTATATTATAATCCCATATTGCAATGTTCGTATATAAAATCATTATAAGTTTAAAAATCACAATTAATCCATATAAAATCGTCTAAACACGAATTATTATCAATTATACCTTGACAAAAATCGTATTTTTGCTATGATAGAACAAACTTGGTAGTGTTTCTTACCAACCAATTGTAAATTCGAATTTTTTGTTAATTCAGACAAATTCTGATCGCTAAATGATGTAAATTAGTGTTATAATGTGGGTGTGATGAATAAACAGATGTTATAAAGTGAAATGTTTCACTTACTAAATTGCAGAATCAATTATTGGAGGGACAATCATGGCATTTAAAGTATTAATCAGTGATCCATTAAGTGAAGACGGAATTCAACCATTAAGAGCAGCAAGTAATATTGAAGTAGATGTACAAACAGATTTATCTGCGGATGAGCTTGCTGATAAGATTGGTGAGTATGATGCATTATTAGTACGTAGTCAGACAAAAGTAACGAGAGATATTATTAGCCAAGCTAAAAATCTTAAAATTATTGGACGAGCTGGTGTAGGTGTTGACAATATCGATTTGAGTGCTGCAACGGAATATGGAATTATTGTAGTAAATGCACCTGATGGAAATACAAACTCGGCTGCAGAACATACTGTTGCGATGTTAATGTCATTAGCACGTAAGATTCCTCAAGCATTTGTTGCCCTTAAAGATGGCAAATGGGATCGAAAAACACATGTAGGAGTAGAATTAAAAGGAAAGACTTTAGGTGTCATTGGTATGGGACGTATTGGTGCAGAAGTTGCGCACCGTGCGAAAGGAAACCGAATGAATGTCATCGCATATGATCCATTCTTAACAAAAGAAAGAGCAGATAAATTAGGTGTAGATTTTGGTTCTGTAGAAGATGTCATTGTAGCTGCAGACTTTATTACTGTACATACACCTTTAATTAAAGAAACAAAGCATTTAATCAATAAAGAAGCATTTGCAAAAATGAAAGATGGCGTGCGTATTGTAAACTGTGCTCGTGGTGGAATTATTGATGAGGATGCATTATATGAAGCAATTAAATCTGGTAAAGTAGCAGGCGCTGCATTAGACGTATTCGAATCAGAGCCAGCAACTGATCACC
Source organism: Gracilibacillus sp. (assembly GCA_029268495.1). Taxonomy (GTDB): domain Bacteria; phylum Bacillota; class Bacilli; order Bacillales; family Amphibacillaceae; genus Gracilibacillus; species Gracilibacillus marinus. The sequence goes on along the minus strand of JAJUGF010000192.1, from coordinate 3,413 downwards.
GTTTATTAGAGCTAAAAGAAGTGATTGCAACACCACACTTAGGTGCAAGTACAGTAGAAGCACAGGAAAATGTTGCGATTGATGTAAGCCATGATGTGGTTCGTTATTTGACAGAAGGTGTTGCACGTAACCCTGTTAACTTACCATCTGTACCAAAAGAAGTGTTAAATAAAATCGAACCATATTTCCATTTATCTGAGAAATTAGGTACATTCTTAACTTATTTAACAACAGGTGTCATTGAAGAGATTAACATTTCTTACTCTGGCGATTTAACAGAATTAGAAGTGGCACCACTTACGCGTAATACCATTAAAGGATTATTGAAACGTCACTTAGGAGATCATGTCAATGATGTCAATGCATCTTACTTAGCTGAGAAGCGTGGCATTCAAGTAAATGAGAATAAATCTTCTACACCAAAAGGATTTACGAATCTATTAAAAGTAGAAGTGAAAACAAAAGACGTGACACGTTCTGTAGCTGGTACACTATTAAATGGATTAGGTGCACGTATCGTCCAAGTTGATGCTTACAGTGTGGACCTTGTACCTGAAGGCAATTTAGTTGTAATTAAACACAATGACCGTCCTGGTGTGATTGGTAAAGTTGGTAGCTTGTTTGCAGCACGTGATATTAATATTGGTGCAATGCAAGTAGGACGCTCTGGTGTAGGCGGAGAAGCAATCATGGTTTTAAATGTGGATAAATATTTAGAAGATGATGATATCGAAGCATTACAACAAATTGAAGAAATCGAAAAGTTAACAGCAATGGAATTATAAAATAGTAGAGCACTTCCCATGTTTACGAGGGAAGTGCTCTTCTTTTTCTTTTAAACTGTCTCTAATAAATCGATTAATTCATCTAAATGATGGATTTCATATGTTGGTTTCACATCTGTTGCGCGGTTATTTTCTCGATTAATCCACACACTCTTAATTCCAGTGCGGTTCGCCCCTAGAATATCTGTCATAAGATTATCTCCAACCATAATGGCATCATCTTTAGAAATGTCTGCTACTTCTAATACGTGCTCAAAAATCGATTGGTCTGGTTTTCCTTTTCCGAAATCACCTGAAATAATAATATGGTCAAAATATGGTTTTAATTCTGGTGTAATCGTTAATTTGGTATTTTGTAAATCAGGGGAGCCATTTGTCAGCATAATTAATTGGTATTTTCCTTGTAATTTCTCTAATACAGAGAATGTTTCTTCGTATACAAATGGGCTCTTTTTGCGGTTCATTGGGAATTGTTCTGCAAGGTGTGCACCGAATTCTGCATCATCTATCCCAAGTCGTTTTAATCCATTTGTCCATGCCTCTTTACGGTAATTTGGTACGATCTCTGCCATTTTCTTAAAATATGTATGATCATCTAAGAAATTGCCCCATAATCCTTCAAATGGGTTAATCCCAATCATTTGAGTAAATTCATATGTCTCATATCCTTGATATAATGCTCTTGCTTCTTCTCTTACAGCATTCTCTAACACTTCTGGATCTAATTGGTACTTCTCTTGTGCAAGCTTACAAGTTGCACGAAAAGCTTCTTTTACACTCTTTTTGTCCCATAAAAGTGTATCATCTAAATCAAAAATAACTGTATTTACCATTATTATCCCCCTAATTAGAAAAAATCATATTTCTTTCGTGTGTGTTTTTGGACTTGTTGTCATTACACTATATTATAATAGAAGTAACCATGTTCGTATAGGGCAATTCTCTGATTTACGAATTGATTACATTCGCATCCTACAGCTATATCGTATATAATTTGAAGAAGTATGTTGTTGTATCAAGGAGGACAAAAATGAACCAAAAACAATGGAAAACATCCTATTTTCTCTATTTAGGTAGTTATCTACTCCTATTATTAATGGCTGCATTTGTGCCATTATTCTCACTATTAGCAGTATTTTTCTTACCTATCCCAATTGTATTACTATATGTACACTTCCGTGGAACACATTTCTATATTGGAAGTCTTATTATTATCGTAGTAAGTGTGGTCATCGCACCCCTTATTTCTATTCCATTAACGGTAATTGCACTGTTAAGTGGTATATTTATTGCAAACTCGATTACGAAAAAACATCATCCATATGAGACATGGTCAAAAGGAACATTAGGTTATCTGTTAGGCTTTGTTGCTGTGTATGCATACATTGAACTAATCTTAGGTGTATCGATTAAGGAAATGTATATAGACGCAATGGATGATTCATTGAAGATGACAGAGGAACTAATGGGTACTGTAGGTGTCTTTCAATTCTCATTGGAAGAAATGAATCTCATTAGAGAGCAAATGATGGCATTTTTGCAGTTGATTCCAATTGTACTAGTTGCAGTTGCGATGTGTTTTGCAATTCTTACACAATGGCTCACATATAAATGGTTAAATCGTTCAGCGAAGGAAGCTTATCGATTTCCACCATTCCGAAATTTTCAATTGCCAAAATTGATTTTGTGGATCTACTTTCTGACACTTTTATTGTCGATTATGACGGTGAATACAGAAAATGCAACAGTGAATATGGCGATACTAAACGTCTCCCATTTGGCAGGAATTCTACTTGTGCTACAAGGCTTATCGTTTATATTCCATTATAGTTATGTCAAAAAACAATCAAAAGCATTACCAATTGTCAGTATCGTTATTCTTGTATTTTTTCCGATGCTAGGACTTTATTTGATGAGAATCTTAGGTATAATTGACTTAGGATTTGAATTAAAGAAAAGAATATCTAAATAATATATGAATGCTTTAGTTAGGAGCTGACAAACATGCCGTTTAAGTTCTTCAAGAAACCGGTGATGGGTAGGCATATTATTGGCATCTACTTATTATCCTTTGCGTTATTGGTATTTTTATTTTATTACCATTGGATAATAGGAATCGTTATGGCCGTTCTTTTTGCAGTATCTCTTTATTATAGTGTGAAGAAAGAAGAAGAATTGGTGAATAAGCAAGAAGCCTATATTTCAACATTGTCTTTTCGGGTGAAGAAAGTCGGAGAAGAAGCATTGTTAGAAATGCCGATTGGGATTCTTTTGTATAGTGAAGCATATCAGATTGAATGGGCAAATCCATATCTGAACAATTTGTCTGATGAGGAGACATTAGTTGGGGAGAACTTAACTATTATATCTGATGAGCTTATCTCACAATTAAAAACGGATAAAGATATTTTTCGTTTACATATTCAAGAGAATGATTATGAGATTCATCATAAAAGGGAAGAACGACTTATTTACTTCTTTGATCGCACAGAAGAAACCGAAATAAGACAAATTTATCATCAAGAAAAAACAGTTCTCGGTATTATTTTCTTAGATAATTACGAAGAAACGACACAGAATTTAGATGATACAGCAAGAAGCCAAATTAACTCAAAAGTAACATCATTG
>JAJUGF010000191.1 GCA_029268495.1 Gracilibacillus sp. | reverse complement strand
TCTTAGCATTCTGAATCTGTCAGGATTAGAAGCTAGAATTTCATCCATATCTACACCGTTTTGAAAGAAATGGGGTGCACCTTTGAATGTACAAAGCATACGTTTATTTAAATCCTCTTTCGAATCATCTAATAGCATGGACTTTTTTAAATTCTTAAATTGATAGATAATAGGTGAATCTGCATTCGGAAAGTTTAAAAATTTACAATCTCCATTAATATTAATTAATTCGCCTATCCCGTAAATCTTTCTTTCATGGAAGAAATAGACGTTATCTCCTTCTGTCATCGTAATATAATCGCCAAAAGTTCCTTCATGATTTTGTTTCCAAATATGATTTGTAGGAATATTCATGATTGTACTGTAAATACCATGGAGAATAGACTTGTTCAATGATTCCATATTATTCAAACTAAATATATACCCTGCCATATACCTTCACCTCATTTTTCATACTTAGACATCACTGACAATATTTGCGATATAGCTACTATTTAGCCAATAACATTGTTTTGTAATTATCTGGCCATTAGGTAAGGTTACTTTGTCCGAACCATTTGCCCCTTTAGGTCGTACATGCATAATGCCATTGAACTTTGTTTTAGGTAAATTGTTTGTCTCAACCATTTTATTTCCACGTTTTACATAGTCAATCTCTATACCATCTCGAATTTTATTGTTGATTTCTTGCCATACTTCTTTTACTTCTTTTTCAATTATTGGTGTCGGCATGTTCCAAAGCTTAATTCCCTTAAAGTATAGGGCGCGGTGAGGGTTTTCTTTTGCTGTTTCTTTGTATTCAAATACCACAAGCAAGAATTTGGTTTCTAAAAAACGATTACGTATATAACTATCATCCCAGCTTTCAGAAGTCCATTGGTCGAAGTCAATATTTTCAAATGACATAGATTCTTTAGGTTTTCCATTAGGCTCTAGTCGGATTGTTTTGAATTGGATATTCGCTTTAGCAAACTCTTCAATATTATCTAATCGTGTACCTTTTATTCCAAGCAATGCGCTAATAATAGAAGGCACAAAACTCTTAGAATTGGTATTGTATGTTACGCCTACAGTTGATGCAATTTCTTTTAATGTTTGATTAATATATGGAGCGAATTTGTCTTGCAAGATTTGTTCTAAAGATTTTTGCTTCAATTCAGATGTATTTGCAAATTTAACAAGTTGCTCATTTTTAATATATTTTCTTACTAGTGTGGTCATATAAGATTGTTTTAAAGAAAAGGCCCGTTGCATAGCAGGTTCATTAGAAAAAGGTTGTGCTCTTACTTGCTTCTTGTTGGAACCTTTTGTACAAGCACCTAAATAATTTGTATCGCCTTCAGATAATTCGTGCGCTTTACCTTGTCGTACTTTGGAGATAATTGTCTCCCAGTCTTGCTTGATAATCTCTAAGTCTTCTTCAGGATAGGTGAAAAGGACACTTTTTACTATTTTATAATCTTTCCGATCAATGCCCTTTTTCCATTCATAAAACATTAATAAGAGTTTTTCATTCTTTCTCCAAAAGCTAGAATTGTAGAAATGAAAGTTCACTTCTTCCATATAATTAATAATGTTTAAGACGAGTCTTTCTTTAGCAGACAATGTCCCATTTTTATTTTGTTTAATAGGTGTTACTTTTAATTCCACATTTAATTCATCAAAATCTGGTCTGGCTTCTGAGTTCACCTTGTAACCAAAATAACTCTCTTCAATAACTTGGCCTAGACCACCTTTAGATGAAATATTCCCTAATCTGTTTGTTAAATCAATTTGGCCAAATGTTTTTCCCTCGGCAGCCTTTGCTTTTTCCATTAGTTCATCTGTAGTTAAGTAAATCATCTTACCACCCTTTCATCATATGAGGTCCTAAATGTAGAGTTTTCAGTCGTTTGATATATCTAGTATATATGAACTATAAGCATCTGTCTGTACTATAGTTAATATTTGTATGTATTGACATTAATCTTATAAGTGAGTTTGTTAACGCACTATTCATTTTATAAAATCTATGTTAAAATTAAATGTTATATTTTCAAAAAAATTATTATTTTTAACGCAAAGATCTTGATCTTTTAATAGAAATAGGTTATAATGAAATAAAAAAAGCGAAAGGATGTTCGTATATGGAGCGTAGTAATAGAAAGCTTCGTGTAATAGAATTGTTTGCTGGGGTTGGTGGATTCCGTCTAGGACTAGAAAAAGCGAACAGAAATTTGTTCGAAATATGCTGGGCTAATCAATGGGAACCATCACGAAAAACTCAAGACGCCTTCGATTGTTATGTACGGAATTTTGATGAAGGTATCCACAGCAATGAAGATATTTCGAAAGTAGCAGATGATGTATTTGAAGAAATGGCTCCTGATTTGGTTGTAGGCGGATTTCCGTGCCAAGATTACTCTGTTGCACGCTCTCTATCAGGCGAGCAGGGGATTCAAGGTAAGAAGGGCGTTTTGTTCTGGGAAATTGAACGTGTATTAAAGAACGCACATCCTAAATACGTGCTTTTAGAAAATGTGGACAGGTTATTGAAATCACCATCTAAACAAAGAGGGCGTGATTTTGCTGTCATGCTGGAGACATTTAATAAATTAGATTACAACTTAGAATGGCGAGTAATCAATGCAGCAGAGTACGGTCATGCGCAAAGAAGAAGACGTGTGTTTATTTTTGCTTATAAGAAAAATATTTTATTTGATAGAGAACAAAGTCATTTTGAGATGAAAGATATCATTTTTCAAAAAGGTTTCTTTGCAAAAGCTTTTCCAGTAAAAGAGAAACCCTATTTAGATAGATTAAGTGATGTAGAAGAGTTACCAAGCGATCGAGTGGATATTTCAGATAACTACTCATTTAATTTTCATACATCAGGCATAATGAGAGATGGTAAATTTCAAACAGCACATACAGAACCTTTACCTGTAAAGCCTACACCGTTAAAAGATATTTTGCTGGATGAAAAAGAAGTAGACGAAAAATATTATTTAAGTAAAGAAGATGAGAAGAAATTTGAATATTTACGTGGTGCGAAGAAAGTGGAGAGAACGTCAGCTACAGGCCATAAATACTTTTTCTCTGAAGGTGGTATGTCTCCAACAGATGCTCTAGACTTACCTGGTAGAACAATGCTCACAAGTGAAGGTTCAAAAAACCGAAGTACACATATTGTGGAAGTGAATGGTAGAAAACGATTTTTGACACCTATTGAATGTGAGAGATTAAATGGATTTGATGATAATTGGACAGCAGGTATGACGGATAGAATGCGATATTTTTGTATGGGAAATGCATTAGTTGTGAACTTGATAACGACAATGGGAAAAAGAATAGAAGAAATTGAGACAGAAGTAGATAGTGAAGTTGTGCAATTAGAATTACTTTAATTGAATATACACATTCGTGTCAGTCATCTAAGCATGTATTCATGTTGGGTGGCTTTTTTTTATAAAAGGATGTAAAAATTAGTTTCTTCAACATTTTTCGACAATTTCCATTATCTGATGATTGACAGATTTCCTCTATCTTGAGATAATGTATGCAAATGAATATTGGTACCTTTAATTCAGTCCAGTGAGGCTGACAAGGATAACGGATTTGGAAAATGGATGACTTATGTGCTTAAAGTGTGCACATAGTTAGTCGATTTCCATGAGCTTCTTGTCAGTCGGACGAGGAGCTTTTTTTGTGGATCAAATTAGTGAGTTGATATGGCAACATCCAGCTCTAACACCAAGAAACTAGGAGGCTTTGCAAACTGCCCTATGATAAGTTTCGCTACCAATCAGTCAGAGTTTACAACTCTAACTGATTGAAGTCTCACTTTATCTTAGTTGGTTCACTCCAGTCTCTACGTTTCTAAACGGGCGTTTTCCGCTTTTGAAGAGTCCCTCGTTCGACTCGGTACCAGTAACAAGACAAGGGGGAAATACAAATGGATAAAGAATTTTCATTACAAGCTGTACCACAATCCCACAGAGCTGGGTTTCTAAAGATGTTTGTTGTTATGTTAGGGCTGACTTTCTTCTCTGCAAGTATGTTGTCAGGTGGGGAACTTGGACTTGGGCTAACAATGACAGAATTTATTTGGATGGTGTTATTAGGGAATTTAATTTTAGGATTATATACGAGTGGGTTAGCATATATTGCAGCAAAAACAGGCTTGTCGACACATTTACTTGCACGTTATGCATTTGGTGAAAAAGGATCGTATTTAGCATCATTTCTATTAGGAGCAACTCAAGTTGGTTGGTTTGGTGTAGGACTTGCGATGTTTGCAGTACCTGTTCACAAAGTTACAGGAATCGACATGTGGCTACTTATCATTGTATCAGGTGTGGTGATGACAGCAAGTGCCTTCTTTGGAATGAAAGCATTAGCGATTTTGAGCTTTATTGCAGTACCAGCAATTGCGGTATTGGGTAGTATTTCTGTAGGAATTGCTGTAGAAGATTTAGGTGGAATTGGTGAGTTATTTGCATACGAACCAGAAGCGACAATCGGACTTGCTGCAGCCTTAACGATTTGTGTTGGATCGTTCGCGAGTGCAGGTACATTGACACCTGACTTCGTACGATTTGCGAAGACGAAGAAGACAGCTGTGATTACGACATTGATCGCATTCTTTATCGGGAACTCGTTAATGTTCTTATTCGGAGCTGTAGGAGCAATCTCTACAGGACTTGGAGATATTTCAGAAGTGATGTTCGTACAAGGATTAATTATTCCGGCGATTATCGTGTTAGGGTTAAATATTTGGACAACAAATGACAATGCGTTATATGCATCAGGACTAGGTTTTTCAAACATTACGAAAATTAAGAAAAGTAAATTGGTTATTTTCAATGGTATTATCGGGACAATCTTTGCAATG
>JAJUGF010000190.1 GCA_029268495.1 Gracilibacillus sp. | reverse complement strand
GGTTCATCCCCATCATAAACAAACAATCCATGCTCAGATAGTCCTTCTGTTATTTCGAATTTAGCTGTGGCAATATTCTCTCTTGAACCTAATTCTTCTAAATGAGATTCACCAATATTGGTAAGTATAGCTACATTTGGTTGTGCCATTTGTGTTAACCTACTAATTTGGCCAAGTGCACTCATTCCCATCTCTAGTACCATAATATCTGTATCTTCTTCGATGGAAAGTAACATAAGTGGTAGACCTTGTTGACTGTTATAGTTCCCTAGTGTCTTTTGGACTTTGTATTTTGCTGATAGCAGTTGTGCGACAATATCTTTTGTAGAAGTTTTTCCGTTACTTCCTGTAATACCAATAATTTGAACATCTAATTGATTGCGATAAGCCGTAGCTAATTGTTGCATTGCAAGTAATGGATCGTCGACGAATAATAATGGAATATCTGCTGGTGGATTTGGAACATCTTTTTTCCAAAATGACGCAGCAGCTCCTTGTTCGTATGCCTGTCTAACGAATTGGTGTCCATCTACATTTGTACCAACTAATGGGACATATAATTCATTCCCTTGAATTTTACGTGTATCAATAGTGACACCTTTGACAAGAATAGAATCGTTTGTAGGAAGCGATAATTGTGCATTTGCCATTTCAGCTACTTGTGCAATTGTGCGTGTAATCATATGTGCAATGCCTCCTATTTATTCCACTGTATATTTGATTTTCATTTTTTCTTCATGGCGTTCTAATGCAAGTTCGACAAGACGATTAATTAAGGATGGATAATCGACTCCTGAGTGTTTCCATAATAATGGGAACATACTGACAGGTGTAAAACCAGGCATTGTGTTCACTTCATTGATGATTAATTCGTTGTTTTTCGTTAAGAAAAAGTCCATTCTAGCCAATCCAGAACAATCCAATGCTTTATATGCAGTTGTAGCCATTTCTTTCACTTGTTCATAGATAGCTGAGTCAATTTCAGCAGGGATGATAAGTGCTGTATCGCCATCTTCATATTTCGATTTATAATCATAAAATTCCGTTTTTGGAACAATTTCACCAACAACAGAACAAGAGGTTTCATCATTTCCGATGACTCCAATTTCAATTTCACGTGCTACGACACCTTGCTCTACAATAATTTTGCGATCAAATTGTAGTGCTTCTTCAATTGCAGCTTCTAATGCATGACGATCTGAAGCTTTATTAATCCCAACACTTGACCCGAGATTTGCTGGTTTGACAAAACAAGGATAACCAAGATTGCGTTCGATTCGGTCGATTACTTCTGGTTTTTCTACTTCCCAATCTTTTCTTATAAATCCTTCATATTTTACTTGTTGAAGACCTGCTTGTTGGAAGATTGCTTTCATTGCAAGTTTATCCATACCAGCTGCAGATGCTAATACACCATTACCTACATATGGAATGTTCAACAATTCTAATAATCCTTGAACAGTACCGTCTTCCCCATTAGGCCCATGAAGTAATGGAAAAACAACTTGAGACTCTTCTTCATTTGCTAAAGAAAAAGGAGAAAGGCTAGTTGTTTCATGATGCACTTCTAATACTTTTATATCTTCCACTTTTCCTTCTAATCGCTTACCTTTGTTCCATGTACCATGTGCATCAATGTAGACAGGGTGGACTTCATATCGATCTAAATCCACTGCATTCATTACAGCCTTTGCTGTTTGCATCGAAACTTTATGTTCAGCAGATTTACCGCCAAATAATATAAGTAATTTTGTTTTCATTTCAAATACCTCCAGTAATTTATCCTACCTATTATATATGTAGCTATCCTATGAAAGAATGGCTTATCCTATACGCACACAATACATTTAGTATACCTCTAAGTCAATGGAGATGACAATAATACAAAAGAATCGGATGATACTTTTGTAAATAACTGAGCAACTACTGAATTCTACTATGTGAAATTAGTCACAGACATTTTACGGATAACTCATTATGCTATGACTAAATAAGTTCGTTAAGAGAAGGAGAATTATGATGCAGAACGTAAAAAAACTTCAACTACCACTTCAAACATTAAGTTTAGTTACAGGTTTTATGGTGTGGGTGTTGCTATCATCATTAATGAGTTTTATTAAACAAGACATCAGCTTAACTGCAGGACAGATTTCTTTAATTACGGCAGTTCCAGTTATTTTAGGTTCCGTGTTACGTGTGCCATTAGGATATTATACGAATAAATTTGGTGCGCGCTGGTTATTTATTCTAAGTATGTTATTTTTAATTTTGCCTGTTGGTTACTTAAGTATGGCTAATTCATTTATGGATTTAATCATTGCAGGATTGTTCTTAGGAATTGGTGGTGCAGTATTCTCTGTTGGTGTCACATCATTACCTAAATATTATCCAAAAGAAAAGCATGGATTTGTGAACGGGATTTATGGTGTTGGTAATATTGGTACTGCGGTTACTTCTTTTGGAGCACCAATTATTGCAGGAATGTATAGTTGGAGATTAGCTGTGCTTACATTTATCGTTCCATTAGCATTATTTGCAATATTGAACTTTGTTTTTGGGGATAAGCATGAACCAAAAGTAAACACATCTTTAAAACAACAAATTATGAGTGTCTATAAAAATAACAAACTATGGTTCTTAAGTTTCTTTTATTTCTTAACGTTCGGATCATTTGTTGCCTTAACCGTCTATTTACCTAACTTCTTAGTTTCTGAGTTTGACTTATCAAGTGTAGATGCAGGGCTTCGTACAGCGGGATTCATCGTATTATGTACATTAATGAGACCAATTGGTGGATGGTTAGGGGATAAATTCGATCCATTCAAAGTATTAATGATTGTGTTTACAGGGTTAACGATTTCTGGGATTTTGCTCTCTTTCTCTCCAACGATTCTACTTTACACAATAGGTAGTTTGTCTGTGGCGTTCTTCTCTGGAATTGGGAATGGTACGATATTTAAATTAGTACCATTATACTTCTCCAAACAGGCAGGTATTGTGAATGGGATTGTAGCAGCAATGGGTGGACTCGGGGGATTCTTCCCACCAATCATTCTTACATTAGTTTTTGAGATTAATGGACACTATGCCATTGGTTTTATGGCATTGTCTCAATTTGCTTTAGCAAGTTTGATTATTATTTTGTGGATGTACTATACAGACAAATTAACTATCTCAGATTATATTGTAAAAAATGCAGGTCAAGCCATTTTGGTTACAGATGAGCATAGTAAAATAATGAAAACAAATAAAGCATTTGAAAAAGTGACAGGATATGAGGAAAGTGAAGTCATTGGACAGAAACCAAGTGTCCTAAGTTCAGGTGTACAGGATAAAGCATTTTATCTAGAGATGTGGGATCAACTGGCTTCCACAGGTATATGGCAAGGGGAAATCATGAATAAAAGAAAAAATGGTGAGCTATACAAACAATGGCTGTCAATTAGTACATTGAAAGACGCTGGTGGGAATGTCACGAATTATGTCGGTGTGTTTAGTGAAATAACAGAAACGAAAAAAGCTTAACAGGAGAAATCCCCTCGGAAAGTTGCTGACTTTGCGAGGGGATTTCTATTATGTTAGGCTTTTTGTTTTTGGACGATTAGCAATATGTAAATTTTTCTCCTGTAGTAGTCTGTTATCATTCATCATTCTGTCTATTTTTTGCTATACTATAAGAATGGAAAAAAGAATGATAGTCTGTGACGAAGCATCTGTTTGCAAGTGGGGATATCATTTCAAATCTATCGACAGTAATGGAGGATTAAGATTGTGTATAATATGGAAGAATGGAAACATGTATTTAAACTAGATCCAGCGAAAGACATAGACGATGAGATACTGGATCAAGTATGTGAATCAGGTACAGATGCAATTATTGTCGGTGGGACAGATAATGTGACACTCGATAATGTATTGCAATTATTAAGTTATATTAGAAGATATACAGTTCCGGTTATTTTGGAAATTTCAAATATAGAATCAGTAACACCTGGATTTGATTATTATTTTGTCCCAATGGTCATGAATAGTAAGGAAAAGAGATGGATGATGGATATCCAGCATGAGGCGATTGTGGAATATGGCGACATCATTAATTGGGATGAGATGGTAGCAGAAGGATATTGTATTATGAATCCTAATGCAAAAGTGTTTAAGCATACCAATTGTATATTGCCTACAGAAGAAGATGCGATTGCATATGCAAGAATGGCAGAGCATTTATTCCATCTTCCGTTTTTTTATGTAGAGTATAGTGGAACATATGGGGATCCACATCTTGTAAAAAAAGTAAATGAACAATTAAATGAGACGAAGCTTATCTATGGTGGCGGCATCACAACTAAAGAAGAAGCTGAGGAAATGGCACAATTTGCGGATATTATTGTTGTGGGAAATGCACTATATGATAATCCAAAAGAAGCATTAAAAACAGTCAAAGCTGTGAAGAAATAAGGACGGAAAGGTGAGTCAAACATGCATGACTTGTTAAAAGGATTAAATACTGAACAGCGCGAAGCTGTCAAACATACAGATGGGCCGTTATTAATTATGGCAGGTGCAGGTAGTGGAAAGACGAGAGTATTGACACATAGAATTGCGTATTTATTAGATGAAAAGGAAGTCTCTCCTCGCAGTATACTCGCGATCACTTTTACCAATAAAGCTGCGCGTGAGATGAAGAATCGAATTAGCGCACTTGTTGGTCCTCATGGTCATGATATGTGGGTATCTACATTTCACTCCATGTGTGTGCGAATTCTGAGAAGAGATATTGATCGAATTGGTTATAGCCGTAATTTTTCGATATTAGATAGTGGGGACCAACTCACTGTAATTAAAAATATTGTCAAAGAAAAGAATTTAGACCCAAAGAAGTTCGAACCACGAGCATTTTTAGGTGCAATTAGTAGTGCGAAAAATGAGCT
>JAJUGF010000189.1 GCA_029268495.1 Gracilibacillus sp. | reverse complement strand
TCCTTTTTGTATGTGATGAATGTAGAAAAATTCTTTAGTTCTTATCAAGCAATAGAACTATTTGGTGTGATTGTATTATATGCAATTCTAGCGGTTATTGTAATGATAGGGGTATTATGTGTTGTTCCTTTTTGGATTAATGGAATAGTGAAGCGGAAAGAAGTGGCTTCTTAGGGTTTTTATTTAATTTTAGGTTGTAGAGGAATCCTTTTGTCGTGTTAGGAATCCCTGTGTGGTGTGTGGAATCCCTGCGTCGAGCAGGGAATTCTGGTATTTCCACTTTTATTTTTCAGATTACATCATTTAATGCTGTTGCTTTTTCTGTTAGTAATTTTGATGAGTTTGCTAGATTTTGATAATCATTGGTAGTCTGTTGAATTTGTTTTTTACTTGAATCTAGATTGTGATCCATTGTATTGATACCATTTGCGATATGTTCAATTTCATTTGTGATATTTGTAATATTTGTATTTACTTCTGTGATGGATTCTTGTACCATTGTAGATAATTTGCGAACTTCTTGTGCGACAACTTGAAATCCTCGTCCGTGTTCCCCAGCTCTTGCTGCTTCAATTGCTGCATTTAACGATAATAGGTTAGTCTGTGAAGCAATCTTTTTGATTGTTTCTACAACTTTTTCAATTTCTCTCGCTTTTTCTTGTAAAATTGTTAGCGTTTGTGCATTTTTATCAGAAATATGGTTGATTTCCATTAATTTTTGTTTTAACTCTTCTTGATTTTTCAATCCATTTGCTGCTTGTTCAGATAGTGTATGTGCTGTTTGTTGTAATTCTTTAGCCAACCCTTCCATATTAGTTTGTCTTTCAGTAATATCTGTCGCAATTTTTAGTACACCGATTACACGATTGTTTTCTATTATAGGCATGTAAGTCGCTTCGAGCCAGATAGATTCTCCCATTGCATTTTTTCGGTTAATTTTGTCTTGGTGTGCTTCACCATTTAGTAGCTTTCGCCAAAATTCTCTGTACTCTATACTATCTGTGAAAGTAGGAAAACAAAATTCTTTATGATGTTTACCTATCAATTCATGCGGATGATTGTATTTCATCACATGTGCAAAAAGTGAGTTGACTTCTACTACTTTACAGGATCGATCAAATTGAATCATGGCTAGATTTTGATTAATTGTTTGTAATTTCAATTCATTTGTGACAGAGTTTTTATTTAATATATCTAACATCTATTGTTCCTACTTTCATTTGTGTATATTGTATAATTTTTGTATAACTATATCACACTTTCTTTTATATATAGAACAAATTTGCTCCATTTTTGTCGAAAATATAATTTTAAATCTATATAGCGAACAAGACAACATGAGAGTATGATAGAAACTTGATTATCTTCTGTGAATTGTGCAACTATAATGTAAAATGATATAGAAAAGAGAAGGGATATGTAATATTATGACAACGATTCTAATTGTAGATGATGACCATCATATAGTAACGATTGTGAGTGAATATCTAATTCAAGCAGGCTACAAGACAATGACAGCAAAAGACGGTATGGAAGCATTGCAACAATTAAAGAGGACATCGTGTCAGTTAGTCATTGTAGATGTGATGATGCCATATATGAATGGTTATGAATTAACGAAAGAAATAAGACAAAAGTATGATATTCCTATTATTCTGCTTACGGCTAAAGGTCAGATTAGCGATAAGGAAATTGGTTTTAAATCAGGTACAGATGATTATTTAGTGAAACCATTTGAGCCTAAAGAATTGCTCTTCCGAATAGAAGCATTATTAAGGAGATATAATCAGTCTGAGGATAAGTCCATAATAAAAATCGGAAATACCATCATTAATAAAGCTAGCTATGAAGTACAAGTGAATGAGAAGACTTTATTGTTACCATTAAAGGAATTCGATCTTCTATATCATTTAATGTCACATCCAATGCAAGCATTCTCTAGAGAACAATTAATCACTTATATATGGGGCTTAGATTTTGCTGGAGATGATCGGACAGTGGATGTACATATAAAGAGACTTAGAGAACGTTTTGCAAATGTAAGTAAAGATTTTTCGATTAAAACCATCCGTGGAGTTGGTTATATGTTAGAGGTTCGAAAATCATGAAGTCCTTATACGTGAAATTTGTTGTGATGACAATTGGCATTATGATTAGTAGTGGCATTCTTGCATTTTTCATTTCCAATGGCTATTACCAAATAAAATTAAAACCATTTAATGATGAAAAAAATACAACGATTGCATTGGATATTGCTACATTTCTTGAAGAACACCCAAATATCGATTTAGAGGCTTATTTAAATAATGTCGCATCAGTTGGTTATCAATTTTATCTTGTAGACGAAGAGAAGGTAGGAAGTTACTACGGTGAGGATTTTCGTGAACAATATTTGGAGACATCTATTATAGATACCGTATTAAATGGAGAAATATATCATGGAATCGAAGAATTTCCTCAACAGACATTTGTGACAGGTTTTTTTGCGAATGAGTTGGCAAATACAATTGGTGTTCCTATTACACACAATGGTACCAGTTATGCGATGTTTATCAGACCAAATATTGACTTGTTGTTTAACGAAATGCACAGTTTATTTGCGTGGATTCTTGCATTAACTATTGTATTTAGTATTCTCCTAGTGTTAGTAAGTACAAAATATTTAGTGAAACCTATAACAAAATTAACAAAAGCAACGAAAAGATTAGCAAATGGTGATTTTCAAGTGAATTTAGGTACAAAGAGGAAAGACGAGTTAGGCGTGCTAGCGCAAAGTTTCGAACACATGTCTTACCAGCTAGAACAATTAGATGATATGAAAAATGAATTTATTTCGAATATCTCTCATGATATTCAATCACCACTATCTAATCTGAAAGGGTACACGAATTTGCTAAAAAAAGAAGATCTAGAGGAACAGGAAAAGATTGAGTATATCGGCGTAATGGATAGTGAAATTACCCGTTTGTCTACATTAACAAAACAACTTCTTTTACTTGCTTCTTTAGATCGAAAAGAAGCGATAGTCAATATGAGAACATTTGATGTTGCAGATCAACTGAAAGGTTTAATCAAAAGTTATCAATGGATGCTCGATGAGAAAGGAATCATGATTAGTTATTCACTACCAAGTACAAAAATATACGGCGACCCAGCATTGTTACATACAGTGTGGGATAATCTATTGTCTAATGCCATTAAGTATAATTATTTGAATGGTAGTATTGATATTAGCTTATGGATAGAAGAGGGTAGTATGCTTATTCAAGTTCAAGATAGTGGTATTGGCTTAAATGAGAAAGAGTTAAATCGGATATTTGATCGTTTTTACAGAGCGGATTTGGCAAGGACGAGAACAATGGAAGGCACAGGTCTTGGTCTATCAATTGTTCGAACAATAATTGCCTTACATAATGGCGATATTTCTGTCAGTAGTAAGGAGAAAGAGGGAACAACATTTGTTATTTCTTTACCGATAGTTAATCAATGATGTCACAAGTTTTTCATTGTTCGTTCATCTTCTGTTCATATTGCTATTTTATGCTTAATAATGTAAAAACCGCAATACGAGGAGGAACGAAGATGAATATTGGGTGGAAGGAAATAAAGAGAAACAAGCTAAAGTTTCTTATTATCGGATCCATTGTTTTTCTTGTTAGTTTATTAACATTTATTATTTCAGGTCTAGCAAGTGGATTATCACAGGATAATGCTGCGCTTATTAAAGATATGCCTGATGGTGAATTTTATATGACAGAAGAAGCAGTAGAAACCTATACTTTTTCGAAAATAGACAAAGAAGTTCAAACAGAGATATTAACAGAACAGAAGGATGCTGTTGCATTCTCTATCCAAATGGGCTTCTTTCATGATGATAAGGATAAACAAAGAAGTGTCGCGTTTGTTACATCAACAGAATCTGCGCTTTTTGAAACTGTTCATAATGGAGAAATTATTCTGGATCAATCACTTGAGAAAGAGGGCATCCGGGTTGGTGATCGACTTACGAGCGAACAATTTAGTGGAGAATTTATTGTAAAAGGGTTTGTTAATCAAAAGAAATTCAGCCATGCTCCTGTTGCTTACATTAGTAACGAAAATTTTCAAGAGATGTATCGAACAGAGTCGATGCAATTTCTATTTTTGCCTTCTGGAACAATAAATGAAGACCTTGGATTACAAGTATTTAATAAAGATGAATTGTTACAGACACTCCCAAGTTATCGTGCTGAACAAATGTCACTCAATATGATTATTGCGTTTTTGATTATAATTAGTGGTCTATTGTTCGCGATATTCTTCTATATGATGAATGTACAAAAGATTGGGCTATATGGAATCTTAAAAGCAATAGGTATAAAAACAAGAACATTATTTACAATGATGTGGACACAAATGATTATCATTATGATTATAGCTTTGGTTTTATCAACGATATGTAGTCAATTATTTCAAGCATTTGGTCCAAGCGAAATGCCTTTTTACCTAACTACAGAGGCAACTATACAATTATCGATCATTTTCTTTGTCGTTGGTTTTATTGGTGCAACAATCTCAGCATTGCAAATCAAAAAAGTAGAGCCATTACGTGCCATACAGCAAGGAGAGATGTAACGTGTCTGTATTTACTCTAAACAATATTCGTAAAACATTCCAAAATGGTCAAGTGAAGGAAGAAGTATTAAAGGGAATTAATTTGTGTCTAAAGCAAGGTGAAATTACTGCATTAATGGGTACATCAGGATCTGGAAAAAGTACGTTATTAACGATTGCTGCAGGCTTACAGCAAACAACTGATGGTAGTGTAATATTTGAAGGAAATAACTTGGTCTCTATGTCGAAAGAACAAGTTCGAAAAATTCGTGCAGAGAAATTTGGTTTTGTCTTTCAATTTGCACATCTCGTGCCATTTCTTACTGTGGAGGAACAGCTATTTTTAATGTTGGATA
>JAJUGF010000188.1 GCA_029268495.1 Gracilibacillus sp. | reverse complement strand
TCACCACTTGTTAGCTTCATCAAGCCAACAATCATTCGAATGGTTGTTGTTTTACCTGCACCATTCGGACCAATAAAACCATATACCTCTCCTTTGTTAATAGATAGGTCAAGTCCTTTAATAATTTCCTTCTTGCCTATCTTCTTCTTCACACTTGAAAGTTCTAATGCAACTTCACTCAATCAAAACATCCCCCTTTTACCTGATTCGTAGTAACATGTACGAATAAAAGGGGGATTATGTTTCATTATTTTTCCACATTATTTTTTTGAATCTTACTTAATTTGCATCTTCTTTCTTTTTCTCGATAAATTCATCCAACATCTTACGTACTTCATCTGTAGATTTCGAACGCATTAAGTCATTTCTTAATGTACTAGCACCTCTAAATCCTTTTACGTAAATTTTGAAGAAGCGATGTAATGCACTGAATGGTCGTGTCTCTAGTTCTTCTGAGTATTTATCGTAAAGGTCTAAATGAAGTCGAAGTAAATCAAGTAATTCTTCACTACTATGCGCTTTCTTTTCCTTCTCAAATGCGAAAGGATTCTTAAAGATTCCCCTTCCTATCATCACACCGTCAAATCCATACTTTTCAACAAGCTCCATACCCATTTGATAATCTAGAATATCTCCATTCATTGTTAATAATGTATCTGGTGCAATCTCATCACGAAGCTTCTTAATCTCAGGGATTAGTTCCCAATGCGCATCTACAAGACTCATTTCTTTTCTTGTTCGTAGATGAATAGATAAATTAGCGATGTCTTGTTTTAATAAATGGGTTAACCAATTCATCCATTCATCGATTTCTGTATAGCCAAGTCTTGTTTTTACGCTAACAGGTAATCCTCCTGCTTTGGCTGCTTGTATAATTTCCTCTGCAACTTCCGGACGCAAAATAAGTCCGCTCCCCTTCCCTCTTGTCGCAACATTTGGTACAGGACAGCCCATATTAATATCAATACCGCTAAAACCCATTTCTGCCATACCTATACTCATCTCACGGAAATAGTCTGGTTTATCTCCCCATATATGCGCAACAATTGGTTGTTCATCTTCTGTAAATGTTAACCTACCTCGCACACTACTACGTCCGTCTGGATGACAATAACTCTCTGTATTTGTGAACTCTGTAAAAAAAACATCTGGTCTTGCTGCTTCACTAACTACATGACGAAAAACAACATCTGTCACTTCTTCCATTGGTGCAAGTATAAAAAATGGCTTCGGTAATTCACGCCAAAAATTTTTCTTCATTATTATAACTCCTCATTCTAATGTTGAATCATGAAAACATACGTTTATCCTATACACTTATAGCATATGTGTTAATAGTTATCAAATCTTATTTCTTAAATAACGTTACCCTACATGTATTCACTGCATCAATTGAAAGCGTATTCCTTTACTTCGAATAGATACCTCACGTAAACTGGGGAAAAGATTAAATAATTGCAAAGGGTGATTACTATGCATTAAATTCCATTCTACAAAATGATTGATGGAAATGAAATACCTGCTATTGGCTTTGGAACTGTTGGATTAAGAGGAAACGCTGGCACAAGAGCGATTATGAGTGCTATCGATCACGGCTATCGTTTAATAGATAGTGCCTATAATTATGAGAATGAGGGTACGGTAGGAGAAGCCATTCGAAAAACATCTGTCCCTCGCCAAGAACTTTTTATCACTTCTAAATTACCTGGTCGTTATCATGGTTATGAGGATGCAGTAAAGACAATACAAGAATCTTTATATCGTGCAAATTTAGATTATTATGATTTATATATCATCCATTGGCCTAATCCAATACAAGGAAAGTATGTAGAAGCATGGCAAGCATTAATTGATGCACAAAAATGGGGATTCATTCGTTCTATTGGTGTAAGTAACTTTCTTCCAGAACATATTGATACGATTTATAATCAAACAGGTGTACTTCCTGCACTTAACCAAATCGAACTACACCCGTTCTTTAACCAAGAAAAACAACGTCAGTATCATAAAGAACA
This sequence comes from Gracilibacillus sp., assembly GCA_029268495.1. Taxonomy (GTDB): domain Bacteria; phylum Bacillota; class Bacilli; order Bacillales; family Amphibacillaceae; genus Gracilibacillus; species Gracilibacillus marinus. The sequence goes on along the minus strand of JAJUGF010000188.1, from coordinate 2,935 downwards.
TACAATTCTCACAGAATCATGGAGTCCATTAGCGCGGGCTAAAGATATATTGGAAAATAAAACACTACAATCCATTGCAAAAAAATATAATAAGTCAACTGGACAGATTATATTAAGATGGCATTATCAACTAGAATCTATCTCAATTCCACGTTCCAGTTCACCAATACACCAGAAAGAGAATATTACTATCTTTGATTTCCACTTAGCTGAGGAAGATATGCAACAAATAAATCGATTAACAACTGCTAACGGACGCCTGAATGATCAGAATCCAGCAGAATATGAAGAATTCTAATACAATGTACGACGTTGAGACTTGTCACAAACAATGGATGTGACAAGTCTTTTTTGACGGAAAGTTTTAATTCTAATACTATTAAGGTATAGAAAAGATGGATGAGGAGTAAATGATGAAACTATTATTAGTAGAAGATGATCGAACAATTGCGTCTGGATTAGATTTTTCATTAAAACAAGAAGCATTTGAGACATTGGTTTGTCATGACGCTACTACTGCTATGGAAGTAATTGATCAACAATTAGATTCAATTGATATGTGTTTATTGGATCTTCAATTACCTGATGGGAGTGGCTATGACTTATGTGCATATGTAAAAAAGCAAAAAGATATTCCTATCATTTTTTTAACAGCATATGATGATGAAGTAAATGTCGTGATGGGACTGGATATGGGTGCAGATGATTATATTACTAAACCATTTCGTCTACGTGAACTTATTTCTCGCATAAAATCGGTTCTGCGTCGCTATCATCGACCAATACAATCTCAGAACCTTCTTACAATTGGAGATGTGCATATCCACCCCATTCAAGGAAAAGTATACAAAAATGGGAAGGAAGTTTTATTAACCACTCTAGAATACCGCTTATTACTTATCTTTGCGAACCATATCGGACAAGTGCTAACTCGCGCACAATTGCTTGATCGGATTTGGGATATGGCTGGCGACTTTGTCAATGACAATACACTCACTGTTTACATCAAGCGATTACGAGAAAAATTAGAAGATGATCCCCAACGACCTACTCTCATTAAAACAGTACGTGGTATGGGGTATAAAGTAGGTGATTAGTATGCTACGAAATCGTGAAATTTTCTATTTCATTCTATTCCTTTGTTTCATCAGTATCCTGAGTGCAACAATTGCTCTTATCACAATGAATGCACTGGCAGCTGTCTTTGTGTTTATTGTCTCTATCCTATTGATTGCTTGCTTTCTCTTATTCACCAAGTGGCGTTATCGCGAACTAGAGAAATTATCTGGATATTTACATCAAATAAGTAATGGCGATTTTCGATTAGATGTAAGAGACAACAAAGAAGGCGAACTGAGTCTATTAAAAAATAATATCTACAAAGTTACAATCATGCTTTCTGAACAAAGTATAGGATTACAGGAAGAAAAGAATAAACTCACATCTGCCATTTCAGATATATCCCATCAGTTAAAAACCCCGTTGACTTCCTTAATGGTAATGGCAGACTTATTAAGTTCAGCACAATTAAGTGAGGAGAAACGAATAGAATTTATTAAAACGATTCAAAATCAATTAGAGCGAATGGACTGGCTTGTCTCTTCTTTATTAAAGCTTTCCAAAATAGACGCTGGAACCGTTACATTCAAAAAAGAACCAATCCTTCTCACTACACTTATACAATCAGCAATGAAGCCTTTACTTGTCCCAATGGAGATCAAAATGCAGACATATTCCATTACTGGTGACAACACATTAACATTAATGGCTGATAAGAATTGGACTGTAGAAGCATTTACGAATATGTTGAAGAACTGTGTGGAACATACCGACAAACATGGTAAGATTTCTATCCACTTCACAGAAAATGTACTCTATACCGAAATACAGATATCAGATAATGGAAAAGGCATACCAAGAGATGAACTGCCACATATTTTCAAACGTTTTTACAAAGGAAAACAAGCAAGTGATGACAGTGTCGGCATAGGACTTGCGATGGCACATTCTATTATTACAAGCCAAAATGGAGATATAAAAGTGACCAGTACCCTGCATGAAGGCACTACCTTTCATATTAAATTTTACAAACAGGCGATTTAATACAATCATCACCTGTTTTTTTGTTCACCTTACTGTATGTGAATAAACTGTCACTTTAGAGTCACGCTATAGTCATTTTACTTGGTTAAACTTAGAAGTATCACAAAAAGGTATGGAGGATTATGCATGAATATACTAGAAGTAAAAGATTTAACGAAAACGTACGGAACGGGAGAAACAGCCGTCCAAGCACTTGATCATGTCTCTTTTTCTATTAACAAAGGGGATTTCGTCTGTATTATCGGACCATCAGGTTCAGGTAAGTCCACACTTCTGCACTTGCTAGGTGGTGTAGACCGTCCTACAAGCGGAAAAGTATTAATTGATCAAACAGATATATATGACTTAAATGAAACACAATTAGCTATATTTCGTCGACGTCAAATCGGGCTTATCTATCAATTCTATAATTTAATTCCTATTTTAACTGTTAAGGAAAACATACAATTACCAATGCTCCTAGATGAACAAAAAGTAGATGAGAAACAATTCAAAAAAATAACAGAAATTTTGGGTTTAACTAGTCGCCTACATCATTTACCTAATCAGCTATCAGGAGGACAACAGCAACGCGTTTCTATCGGTAGAGCTTTAATTAGCAATCCTGCAATCATGCTTGCAGATGAACCAACAGGGAATCTTGATAGCAAAAATAGTGAAGAAATCATTGAATTATTAAAAATGTTTAATAAGACATTCAACCAGACATTAATTGTCATCACGCATGATGAGCGTATCGCATTACAAGCAGATCGAATTATCTCCATTGAAGATGGCAAAATCTCGAAAGATGAGGTTATCCGCCAATGAATATCGTCAATAAAGTAACGAT
>JAJUGF010000187.1 GCA_029268495.1 Gracilibacillus sp. | reverse complement strand
TTTTTTCATACTGAAAGTTTATGTTACAACTGCTAGTCTAGTAATTAGATCATCACAGGAGGTAAGCATATGTTTAAAAAGGTAAAATTTACAACACTCGCTTCAATCATTTTTACTAGTTTACTATTATTCCCATCTGCATCACATGCCTATACTGTAAAATCGGGTGATTCTTTATGGAAGATTGCGACAGAGCATGGAGTCTCATTAAAAGAACTTCAACAAGCGAATCATTATAATGGTTCGACTATTTATCCTGGTCAATATTTTAAGTTACCTGGTACCATATCTGATCAAGACAAGGCATTAATGGCACGATTAGTTCATGCCGAAGCAAAAGGTGAACCTTATGCTGGAAAAGTAGCTGTAGCAACAGTAATACTAAATCGTGTTGATCATGCTGACTTTCCAAATAGTATTAGTGGTGTAATTTATGAAACATATAACAATGGTGTACACTTTGCTTTTAGCCCTGTAAAAAATGGGTCAATCAACCAACCAGCAGATAAAGCAGCATTAAAAGCAGTAAATGAAGCGATTGCTTTTAGAGGACAAGGTCAAGGATCTATATACTTCTACAATCCAAATACTGCTGTTAACAACTGGATTACAACACGTGAAACGACAATTAAAATAGGTAATCATGTGTTTGCTAAATAATGAATTCAAACTGAAATACGCAGAAACGTAGTGATTCTGATACGTTTCTGCGTACTTTTATTCTTTTCACTTATATATACTTGAAGGAATCACAATTTCTTGATTTCCTGAAACATATGGTGCGATTTCGTACTGTTGAAATACTAATACAATCCCATCATCTGTAAAATAGAAAGCAGTGTCTTTTGTTAAATTAATATCTTCTTTCTTTAAATCTGGATAAAAGATATCCGGTCTCTCAATGGCATATTCCCATACATAATTTGTTACTGCATTGATCTGTTCCTCTGTTGTCAAAATATCAGTTAAATATATCCGCTTCTCTTTTTCTTCACAATAATTAAATGATTGTACAACAGTATTCCCATGCGCACCTCCACCGAATGCATAATCACTTGTAAGAACACTCAATTTCGGTTTTGTATTATATTTCACTTCATATGTTGTCACATATTGCCCTTCAAACCCAAATTGTTCTGCTTGTTTCATTATTTCTTTATATTGCTTATATGAATTCTTAATATATTGATCAAAATCTTTATTGATTTTCTCTTCAAACTTCTTCTTTTTCATATCACTTACTTGGGGATACTTTAAAAATTCCTTATCTTTATACATATGTGTCGTTACAGTTGCTGTATTTCTTTTTTCGGAAGCATAAAGACTACCACATACAAGACAAGAAAGTATTAACATAACAAGTATTAACATCCAATTTTTCTTTTTCATTTCACACACATCCTTTTTGCTTTTAGGATGTGATAAATCTTTGTATTCATACATCATGTTTCTTATAAAAATTTATGGGAATAGTTTAATTAGAAGGATGGTGTTAGAATTGGAATTGATTCAACTAATTATTTTATTATTAATCGGATATATAGTATTTACCATTGACACAAAACAAGAAAATTTCCCTGTTCCAACAGTATTACTCTTAATTGGTATGGGACTATCTTTCTTAAGTTTTTTTGGTTCTATTAAAGTAACAGAGAATATGATTTATCATATTTTTATTCCTGCATTGTTATTTATTTCTGCATATCAATTTCCTATTAGTGGTTTAAAAAAAAATAAACAACTAATCACATTACTTGCTACAGTAGGGATTGTGCTCACAGTCCTTCTATTAGGTTCTATTACATGGGGAATTAGTTTGTTATTCATGCCTCTAAGTTTTGTTAGCACGCTCGTTATTGCCACTATCCTCACACCTACAGATCCTGTTTCTGTTGTATCGATTATCAAAAAGGCTACTGGGAATGAACAACTTGCAAATACTGTAGAAGGAGAATCGATGTTAAATGATGGGACGAGTATCGTTGTCTATACATCATTAGCAGCATTATTGCAAAAGTCTACATCATTTCATATTGCTGATTTTTTTGTTGATTTTGCTATTACTTCCATTGGTGGTATTGCTGTTGGATTAATTTGTGGATTTTTGGTAACAAAAATGATTCACTATTCTCATCATCGTCAATATCAATTAATGTTAAGTATTATTCTTGCATATGGTTCATTTATGCTTGCTGAACAGATACACGTATCAGGAGTATTAGCAGTAGTTGCAAGTGGAATGATGATTTCGAAAGCATATGGTAATTCAGAGAAGGAAGACCATTTTAGAGCGTCACTGGACGGATTTTGGGAAATAATCGAAGTAAGTTTATTAGCTCTGTTATTTTTGTTAATCGGCATCGAAATAACTGAATATTTGCAAGTATCTTATTTTGTTTTTGGTCTATGTATTTTTATTTGTACAATTATCGTAAGATTCATTGTTATTTATTTAATGTCTTCCATCGTACAAAAACATGATTATCGCTATAACTTACTTATGTCTTGGGCAGGGTTAAAAGGATCCATGTCTGTATTCTTAATCCTATCTTTAAGTGCAACGAATGGATCAAGTGATGTCACAGACAAAATTGTTGGTATCTGTTTTTCCGTCGTCATCCTATCACTCATTGTCCAAAGCTTAACTATTTCTCCCTTAGCAAAAAAAGTGCTAAAATAAAATCGCTAATACTATTTTGCACTTTTATGAAAACAGTAGGAGGATATCATTTTGGGACGTAATGGAAAAATGGGAGATATGGTAATCAATAGCACGTATCTTAATGAAGCAATCGAAGTAAGATGGTATCTTCCAGAAGGATTCACTCCTTTTAAGGATTATACTATTTGTTATGTACAAGATGGCAATGATTATTTTCAAATTGGCAGAATGGCAACAATAAGTGACAGATTACATGAAGAAATGTTGATTGAACCTACAATATTTGTCGGTATTCATTATCAGAATAAAATAGATCGTCGTAAGAAATATCATCCAGATGGCGAACTTCATGAAGCATACGTTACTTTTTTAATGAGAGAAGTTATTCCACAAGTAGAAAATCATTTACATGTAGAGCCTGTTGCTAGAGCATTAATGGGTGATTCTTTAGCAGGTACTTTCGCATTTATTGTTGCAAGTATGTATCCAAGTACATTTCAAAAAGTCATTATGCAATCCCCTTTTGTTAATGACATCGTACTAGAGCAAGCAAAAACAATGGATCATACTTCTGTTGTAATATACCATTCCATTGGACTAGAAGAAACCATTGTACATACAACAGACGGACAAAAATCTGACTTTTTAACACCGAATCGTGTTTTAAACCAGATTCTAAATGAGAAAAATTTCACCTATCATTATGAAGAATTTAATGGTGATCATACATGGACTTATTGGCAAAAAGATTTAGCAAAAATTATAGAATGGATGTTTAGAGAGGTGTAAGGATTGAAACTTTATGTAGTCGAAAATGACAAACAATTAGAAGATGCTTTTCAAGTGCGTCGAGAGGTGTTTGTAAAAGAACAAGGCGTGCCTATTGAATTAGAAATTGATGACAAAGAACAAGATGCTACACACTTTATCGGATATGTTGAAGACAAACCAATTGCAGCTAGTCGGGTTCGATTCGTGGACGATTATGTGAAATTAGAACGTATATGTATTATGAAATCAGTTCGTGGGAAACACTTCGGAAAAGATCTAGTACTTTTTATGGAATCATATGCCAAAGAAAAGAATATAACTAAATCAAAATTACATGCACAAGTTTATGCAATCCCGTTTTATGAAAAATTAGGATATGTGGTCACATCAGGTGAATTTGATGATGCTGGTATCCCACATGTTTCTATGAAAAAAGAATTTAACTAATCCTTATTATTACGTATGATTCCCCTTCTTTTCGTCAATGATGGGAAGAAGTATAACTTTTTGTTATTGGGGGATTTACCATGCACTACGGATCTATTTTTGTAGAAACATTGTTTGGATTTGTTACATTATTTATACTAACTAAAGTGTTAGGGAAAACTCAAATTAAACAATTAACCGCATTTGATTTTATATCTGCATTAATATTAGGTGAATTAGTTGGAAATGCATTATATGATAAAGAAGTCGGTATTTTGGAAATCGGTTTTGCTGTATTATTATGGGGAATTCTAATGTACATTACAGAATTTGTCACACAGAAATATAAAAAGTCACGATCATTGTTAGAAGGTCAACCATCTATCGTTATTCATAAAGGTAAATTACAACGTGAAATAATGAAAAAAGGTAAATTAGATATGAATCAATTGTTACATCTGCTTCGTTCAAAAGATGTATTTACTGTACAAGAAGTCGATTATGCCATATTAGAAACGGATGGAACCGTTTCTGTTTTAAAAAAAACGAATTTCCAAACACCTACACGTAAAGATTTACAATTGCCTTTGGAAAATGTCGAGTTATCATTCATGATTATCAATGATGGAGAAATCATCTATGATAATTTAACAGAAGTCGGTTATGATGAAAAATGGTTAACAGAAGAATTAAAGAAACAACAAATATTCTCTGTTCAATCCATCTTTTATGCAGAGTATTCAAAATCAAATGGACTGTATGTGCAAAAGGCTTGACTCTAGCTCCATATTAATAAAGACAAGTGCCCGATCAGAAACTAGTAAACTTCACTACGTTTCTAATCGGGCGACTATAGTTAATATTTACTCACGCTTCTGCAATAAAACGTTTTCCTTTTCCAGTGATATTCGCATAGATTTGTTGATTTTGTTCTTTAACAAATGTTAGTTTTTCTTTATAAGGAAGTTCCATTTCATTGTTATCAGCTTGTGTAGAATTACTTCGGGTAAACTCTTCTTCTGTATTTTTATAATGATATTGTTGTTGAAACGGAATCGGGTACAATTTTTCAATTGGAAAAGGGTCTTTCTCCTCTTTCGT
>JAJUGF010000186.1 GCA_029268495.1 Gracilibacillus sp. | reverse complement strand
ATTTTTAGTATCATTGGGATCGTTTTAATTAGCTCGATGGCAGCCTGGAAGATGGTCCGCACACCCGGAAGAATTAGCTCGATTCTGTTTATACTATTTGTTTCGGCAATGGTCATTCCATTTCAAGCAGTCATGATTCCATTAGTTAAATTAGGTGGTATGATAGGAATCATGAATAGTATTCCAGGGATTGTCATGATGTATTTCGGATTCGGTGTTTCCCTATCTCTATTTCTTTATCACGGATTTGTTAAAACGATTCCGCTTGAGATTGAAGAATCAGCTAAGGTAGATGGATGTACGCAATTTGGAGTGTTTTGGCGGATTGTTTTTCCATTATTAAAACCAATCACCATTACGGTTGTTATTTTAAATACATTATGGATATGGAATGATTACTTACTACCACTCTTAGTCTTACAAGATGCTGAATTAAGAACCATTCCATTAGCAACCAGTTCATTTTTTGCACAATATACAAAGCAATGGGACATGGGATTAGCAGGACTAGTCTTAGGGATTGCTCCTATTATTATCTTCTTTTTATTTTTACAAAAACATATTATTAAAGGAATTGCCGCTGGCTCAATTAAGTAAGCGATACACTTTACAAGGGATTTATTTAGTAAAATAAAATATATTCAAGGAGGTAATTAATTTATGAAACGTGTTCTATTTATATTTATTACAATGTTATTCGCGGTTGCTATCATTGCAGGGTGTTCATCAAGTAATTCTGATGGAGACGGTGGAAGTAATGCTAGTTCAAATGATGATAGTACGAACTCTAATGAAGGGTCAGGAGAGTCTGAAAATGGTGCTGACAATGATGAAAAGGTAACACTTGACTTTTTCCAGTTCAAAGTAGAAATTGCTGACCAATTAGAAGCAATGATTAAAGAATATGAGAATGAAAATCCAAACGTTAAAATTAATCTAGAGACAGTTGGTGGAGGGGCTGACTACGGCGCTGCTTTAAAAGCAAAATTTGCCTCAGGAGAAGAACCGGATATTTTTAACAATGGTGGCTTTAAAGAATTAGAGCTATGGAAAGAGCATTTAGCTGATCTTTCTAATGAACCTTGGACTGAAAATGTACTTCCAATTGGAAAAGTGCCGATGACAGATACTGATGGTAAGCTGTATGGTATGCCAGTAAATCTTGAAGGTTATGGGTTCATTTATAATAAGGACTTATTTGAACAAGCTGGGATAACGCAACCCCCTACAACACTTACTGAATTGAAAGAAGCTGCACAAAAACTAGAAGATAACGGAATCACTGCATTTTCTGCAGGATATGGTGAGTGGTGGATAATCGGTCAACACTTGTTAAATATTCCATTTGCACAACAAGATGATCCAGTTGCTTTTATCGAAGGATTATATGATGGTAGTGAAACCATAGTCGGCAATGAAAAGTTTGAGCAATTTCAAGCTGTAATTGATACAGAAGTTGGGTTTGGAAATGACAATCCAATTACCACAGACTACAATACACAAGTGACCTTGTTCGCATCTGGTGAGACGGCAATGCTTCAACAAGGGAACTGGACTGAAAATATGATTTATGAAATAAATCCAGATATGAATATGGCATTTTTACCGATACCATTAAATGATGATGCGGAAGCGGATCGTTTACCAGTAGGCGTTCCTAACAACTGGGTATTAAATAAAGACTCTGAAAATTTAGATGAAGCAAAAGCATTTTTAAACTGGATGGTTTCATCAGAAACTGGTCAACGTTATATCACAGAGGAATTTGCGTTTATTCCTGCGTTTGATAACATTGAGCCAGTTGGACTAGGGGCATTAGGTCAATCCATTCTCGAGTACTCAAAAGCTGAAAAAACAATCCCATGGACTTGGTTTAGATGGCCAGATGGTGCGAATCAAGAGTTTTCTGCCAAAATTCAAGAGTATGCATCTGGTAGAATTGAATACTCAGATGTTGTGCAGTCAATGCAGAGCATTTGGGACGATATGAAATAATCCACTTTGTGAAAAGCATGTCCTGTTCTTGGGCATGCTTTTCATATATCAAGTATATGCATGGAATAGTGCCTGTTGTATACTTGATATAGTACATCATTAAAAAGGGAGGGAACCTTATGATAAGGAAAAGCATCCGAAATAAACTTATCGTTCTATTATTAGCAATCACGATTATTCCTTTTGGTACCTCCATTGTGATTACTTATTTTTATACGAAAGAATCTTTAAAAGATGAATTTATTGAAGAAAATGTAAACCTTCTATATCAAGGGAAGCTTAATATAGAAAGTTATATCAATGATTTAAAAGATTTAACCCTCTCATTTTATAATAATCCAGATTTTATGAGCTATTTAAAAGGCCATGGACAAGATAATCGTTATATGACGTTGGATACGATAAAAGATGTTATGGTGACCATTCTATATGCGGAAAGTAATATTAAGCGTGTGACCATTACATTCCCAAAACAAGATAATGGAATGCAAAACTTAGTATTCGTATCAAAGCAATCAGCCCTTACTTTTTCTTCAAGACTTCATCATGAAGATCAATCTTATTTTACAAAAGCGGATGCAAATCCATTTTACATGTATATTGAACCTGCTCACTCTCAAGCTGATACTGATGAGAAAGCGGATGTGATTACCCTTCATCGTTCATTAAAGGATGTCCCTCTTAATAGACAATTAGGATATATGTCTATCGATATTTCACCAAGGAAAATTCTTAACATGAGCGAAAAACTTTACACCAAAGATTCAGAAGAGTTTTATATCTATACAGAGGAAGGGAATAGCATTTTTAGTTCAAATCCAGACATCACAAGGCGTCAATCTCATCCTGAATGGTTGACGTACTTATTAAATACAGAAGACAGTAGTGGTACCTTGGATTGGGATGATGCATCTTTTCAAGGTGTGATGGTTTATCATAAACTTCCTGAATCATCAGGAGGCTGGATTCTTGTCAAACAAATTCCTTATAGTTCTTTATTTCAAAGCGCCTTAAGTGTGGCAAAAATCAATATTTTATTTGGCATCGTTGGATTGACATTAGTCATTTTAGCTACATTACTTGTTTCCTTTAAAATAACATCTCCAATCCGAATATTACTCAAAAATATCCATCAAGTCGAAAATGGGAACATGGAGGTCCAATTTCAATCCTTAGGCAATGATGAAATTGGTATGTTAGGTCATCGTTTTAAAAGAATGATAGGGAGAATTAATGATTTAATAAATCGTGAATATAAATTAAAACTAGAGAATACAACAAATCAACTCAAAGTCCTTCAGTCACAATTAAATCCACATTTTTTAAACAATGCGCTTCAATCGATTGGAACAGTAGCATTAAAAAATAATGTGCCACAAATTTATTCACTTGTAACACATTTATCACAAATTATGAGATATGGAATGAATATAGAAGAAGATATGGTCCCATTAATCCGAGAAAGAGATTATATCCAGGCGTACCTACTCTTGCAACAAGAACGATTCGAAGACAAATTAACGTTTACGATTGAATTTGAAGAGCAAATGTTAGAAGCAAAAATACCAAAAATGTTATTACAACCAATTGTTGAAAATTATTTTAAACATGGATTTGATAGTGGAGATAAGGTCGGTGAATTAAAAATTAAAGGAACAGTAGAATCAGGTAACTTAGTGATTAGAATAAGAGATAATGGTACAGGGATATCTGATCAACGGATGAAAGAAATTTATCAATGTATCTATGATAGTGAAAATAACAGCGAAGCGAATATTGGATTAAAAAATGTGTACCGCCGATTGAAGTTGTATTATGGCGAACATGCGAATTTACAGCTCAAAAACATAGAGTTTGGAGGTTTTGTAGTTACAGTTCAACTTCCAATGGATATGGATGGTGATAAAAATGAAGGCTATTATTATTGATGACGAAAAACATGTAAGAGAAGGTATAATGTTATTAGCTAATTGGGAACATGTCGGGATTACAGAAGTACTTGAAGCAACCGATGGAGAAAAAGGCATTCAATTAATTAAAGCACATAAACCTGAAATTATCTTTACCGATATGAGTATGCCCAACAAAGATGGAATCACATTGTTGAAATGGATACACAGTTCTGAATTAAAAAGTAAAACAATTGTTGTGAGTGGGTATGATGATTTTCATTACATGAGAAGTGCTTTATATTATGGAAGTTTCGATTACATTTTAAAACCAATTGATCGAAATTTGCTAAATGAAACATTAGAAAGAGCTGTCCTTAAATGGCGAGAACAAGATGAAAAGAGACAATCTTTACTAGAAAAAAATCAAGTGATTAATGAAGTAAAACCTCTCTATTGGGATCAACTACTTACCAGAGTTATATACCAGAAAAACCCATCTACAGCAACGGTTCAAAAAATACTTAAAGAATTTAAGATTAATGTAGATAAAGTAAAATGTATTGTGTCTATTCTTCCTATTCATAAGTTTTTAATACAAAAATTCAATGGTAATCGTGATGTTGCCTTTTTTGCAATATTAAATATTGTAAATGAAGTTGTTCGAAACAAAAATAGAGGGATAGGGTTTCGGAATCTGAATAAAGAAGATGAAATCATTATTTTGTTATGGAATGCTCCACAGCCACACTTCATTGTAGAAAAGATATATGCCATTATTTATCAATTTATCAAAATGAAATGTACTATTTTTATGGGTGACGAGATGACTTGTACATTACATTCCTATCAAAGTGCATCAATGGTGCTGCAAAAGTATCCTTTATTAGAAGGCGAAATAGAAAAGAAAGTAGTCACACCAAAAGAAATCAATCATAAAGCGCACCTCCATTTATTAGATTATGGACAGGAACTTAAATGGGCATTACAAAGATGTAGTAAGGATAACCTTAATGAGATTTTGCAGCGATTATTTAAGCAATTATGGGAGTCACATAACCTTTCAATAGAACAATTACAATTAT
>JAJUGF010000185.1 GCA_029268495.1 Gracilibacillus sp. | reverse complement strand
TCGTCCTGAGCCAAGATCAAACTCTCAAATAAAGTTGACTTTAAGCTCGCTTCTAAAAGCTAGCATTTCTTACTATATATCATACTGGTTGTTTTGTTCAGTTTTCAATGATCAATCGCTGTTTTTTTGCGACAGCTTTTATATTATATCTAAATCAGTTATTCATGTCAACAACTTTTTTGAAAAATAATTTAAATTAAAAGATTACTAAATTTCAAAAAGGAATAAGTCGACAAGAAAATATATTACATTATCTATATGAAGTTGTCAATCACTTTTTAAGAAAAATAGTCATAAAACCAATTATATATATCATTTGCTTTTTGAAACTCTAAGTACGAGTCAATTTCATTATCCAAATGAGGCTTTTTCATACGATGATTAAACCATATAGCTTGCCATCCTGCTTTTCGAGCACCGATAATATCTTTTTCAAAAGAATCTCCTATATATATAGTAGATTCTGGAGAACAATTCACCTTTTCTTCTACTATACGAAAGATTTCGAGCTTCGGTTTTGCTACACCATAACTACCAGATACATAAATATTATTAGTAGAAATCCATTTTGAAAGTGCTAACTGTTCGATTTTCATCATTTGATGACTTTCTTCACCATTAGTCAAAATAGCAATTTGTACACCTTTTTCTTTTAATAAATCTAATAAATCTCTCATCTCATCAAACATCTTAATTTTTTTCTGTTCTTCTACATATGTTTCATGAAAAAGTAGTGCATCTGTTTCGTCCATATGAATCTCAAAATCTCTGCAAGCATATAAGATTCTACCAATTTGCCAATCACGAACAGATATTTCTTTCGCTTCACTCTTATCAAATAATTCTTCACTATATTTTCTACTTAAACGATAAATTTTGTCTATCTCACTGTAACTATAATTCGTGCTAATTACTTTATGAAAAGTTTTATGAAAAGACATTGCTTGGTCATACAATGTATCATCTACATCAAAAATTACTGTTTTCATTATCTGTGTTCCCTTCTTTTTTTCTGCCCTTGTGACAATTATAACAATACAACTTATGATTGTCATATACCCCATCAAAAAAGCCATCTTCGCAATACACTAACTTCTGACATTCTATACATTCGCCTACTATTTCTTTCAATGGATTCAGCTCCTTATTTATTAATAGACTAAAAAAGAGAGCCAAGCATATAATCACTTGTCTCTCTTATTATAACAAATAGTATAACTAGCTATTTCTCACTTCTGCTAACTTCAATAAATAATATTGTTCTTCACGTGCCATATGATCTGCCATAGAAGCAGTGAATGTGCTAAGTACTTCTGCATTCAATTCCATTTCCTCTATTTCATGTAAAAATGTTTGAAATAGTTTCATTTCTATTTCGACATCATGATTAAATCTTTCTAATGAAGGAAATTGGTCTATGTTTGTACGTAAATAACCTGTTAACTCTACTGCTTTTAAATAAAACTGATCAAAATGCTGTGTAAATTGAGCGCTTTTTTCTTTCAACCGCTTTTCTACACCATCTAGATGATCATTAATGGCACCAGCGTGGCCTGATGCATCAAGTAACCATATTAAATGGTGATGCAGTTCATGAAATAATGGTGGTTTTTCTCCTTGTTTTAAATATTGAATAATACGAACATATTCATCTAATTCATTTACCATATGATTAAGAAACGTTGGCGTTAAATGAATAATCATTTCTCCAATCAAATGACGTGCGATAAGTGATAACTTAAATTCTCGAAATTGTTTCGTGACATCTTCCACACGTATAGCAAAAGCGATGGCATTTTTCTCAGCAAGTACATCCGCCTTCGCATATAAATCATCGTACTGTTGCCTAAATACTTCTGCCTTTTGCAAATCATCTATTTGAGATGGTACTAATGTATCAAAAATAAAACGTGCATGATCCGCTAAAATATGTAACCAAAAACGGTGTTCAAACTTGGCGTAATCTAACTCAGTTCCTTGCAATAGCCACATCCCCTTTTATTACACATGATAATTCATTGTATTCAAGTACATGTAGATTTATCACAAGATTAGAATTTGGCCGTAATCGAAACATTTAACATTGGCATATTTCACAATGAACATACAAGCCTTTTTAGGCACAGTTCGATTACCTTACCTTTGTTTCTTTCATGCTATGTTTATTTTGATACATTTTTTTGTCGGCACTCATATACAACTCATCTATCGTCATATTTGGGGTATAATACTGATATCCATAACTAAAGCTCAAATTCTTCACTAGCTTATTATCTACTAGTTTCAATTGCTCATTTAATTCATTCATATATGTAAACATTTCTTCTTCTGTACTATTACTTATAACGACAAATTCATCTCCACCAAGTCTTGCCACAAAACCATTGTTACTAAAAACCTTTTTTAATAACAAGGCGAAATACATCAAAACTTCATCACCTTTTGCATGACCAAAATCATCATTAATTATTTTAAAGTAATTTAAATCTATTAAAGTAACTCCAAATGATTGCCGATGTTCCATTAAATAATTTAAATATGTTTCATAACTTTGCCTATTAAATAATTTGGTAAGATGATCTTCCTCAGTAGATGCTGTTTCTAAGAAAATATACGCGACGAAAATCCCTAACACAATGGATGTCCAAGAAAAGTGTAGTTTCGAATCGAACAATTGCACAATCATTCCTATGACTGGGAGAAAGAAACAAACAATAAAAATAGTTGCTTCATGGAATTGTACTTTCTTTCTATTCATTAAGAGGAAGAGGAACATATAGATGTATAAGCTACCTAGAATGACATAGTGCCATTCTTTCCATTCCCCACTACTAAAACTATTTGTCTCTATATCTACCTGAAAATAAACCGGGATGAATATATTTATTAGTAGAATGACACATGTTGCAATACTTGCATGTTGATAGTATAGTTTTTTAGCTATACGTTTTGGTTTTTTATAAATTCTGTAATCTACATAGGAGAGGAGAAGACCACCAATAATTGGTCCAATTAAGAAAAGAAAAAAGTTACTCGAGTATTCTAAAAAAAACGCCCCAGTAAATTGCATCCCATCAAATATCCATGTCAATGGTTCTAGTATAATGGCGATCGTAGTGGTTGCTGTTATCCACCTGATTAAACGCTTTCCAAATGTTTTTATTTTTGACATTCTCACAATAAAATACAAAATAAATAATATCATTAAAGCGAAAATATTAATTTGAAATTGTACTAAATAATCCATGTATTTAGACTCCTATACTAATATTAAGATTCCAAGTATACTCGTGATGACTTACATTTTTACAGCATGTTAAAAGTGAGATAATCATGCACTAAAATCAACTTAGATTAGTATGATTTATTCTTGTGGAATTATGTATACACATGTTTAAGTCATCAACGAATAAGTCTAACTACATAATTCTGCTTAACATTATTATTATACTTTTGACACTATTTATAGTCAAAACTATTTATTACTAACTTAGAATACGTACATAAAAACATGCAACACCAAGAAAGTCTTCTAGCACCTTCTTATGTGTTGCATATTTAAAAGCTACTTATCCATCACAATTGCTTTAACTGAATATGGCTCTAATGTTACAAGCATTGTGTCTTCATCTATTGAAATCTGTGATTCTACCGGTACAATATGCTCATCGCCTTTTTTGTTTACATTCGGCAAATCAACTACACTCTCATCTCCAGTAATTGTAATACAATGTGCTTCATTTTTCACTTGTAATCCTTTAAGTGAAATTTTTGTTACTTTTTCATACCCATCTGCATTCACTAGTTTCATGTAGACTTTGTCATCATCTGTTGATACAGTATGGAAAATATCACGATTGTATGCCTCTAATTTATAATCTAATCGTTTACTCTCAAAATCTTTCGTTTTATAGGAACATACTAATCGGTCATTTGTTATCCCACCATAATTCACAGTAATTGTATATGGTGTGTCCACTTGAAACTTTTCTAACATACTTGTACGTAAATTACCCGCTGCAGTACTGGAAGAATAGTCGCCAAGCGTATATCCTTCTACACCATCTTTAAAAACTTTCACACCTGTAGCAGTGCCATTATAATGAATGGCATATTCTATCACATTCTTCTTCTCTTCCGAAATATCTGTTAAGCCAACTCCTATATACAATCCTTCATCTCCAGAAAGTTTAGTTGCTTCTACTTCTACAGTGTAATTAGACCACTCATTCTTCCATAAATACAGCCCATTTCTACCATTCGCTTGCTTGTGAAAACGAAGACCTTTTCCTTCGATATATTCTGTACCAACAGATCCAGGAATCACTTGCCAATCTTCATGCAATTCAGTTGTAAAGTCTTGTTCAAAAAGTAGTTCATTGTTGTGATTATTGATGATTTTTATACTTTTCACGAGAACTTCCGCATCACCTGTTGCGATAGACACCCCGCCATGTGGTTTGTATTTCGTAAGCTCACCTTTCTTATATGAAGAGAATGTTGTATCCCAGACCGTTTTCCCTACATATTTTGCAAATAGTTGTTGTACATAATAATTCGGTGTATACCATACAGATTCATTATCAAACCAAATCATATCAGGTGTCCAACGATAGGTACCATCTGTTAACACTTTATTAAACAACGGCGCATAAGCTACTAACTTCACCACATCTGCATTATTTTCAAAACCTGTCATAATGGCTGCTTCTGCAACCGCACCTGCTAGCGTATTCTTATCTGTTGAAGCAAATTCTCCTACAAACACCTTAGATGATTCTTTCTCATTCAGACTACCATCCTCATTGTAGTTACGGTAGTAGTAATTATAGCGATCCACATTTTGAAGTAAATATTCATTTGAACGGTAATAATGTTCATCCGCTATTGTATCCATGTAATTCGGTTGATGTGTATACCATGTCATCTCTTCTTCAAATTCTTTCTTTCCATCTGTAAAGGTAACTTGATGA
>JAJUGF010000184.1 GCA_029268495.1 Gracilibacillus sp. | reverse complement strand
TTTGTTTCCTTGCTTCATCTAATATCTGCATTGTTTGGATGGAACGTTCCCATGTGTTAATCGGGTTTTCTAACTCTTTGTTCTCTATCGTTTCAAGGAATGACTTTGTCTCATAAATCATTGCATTCTTATTTTGTTCGAGACCAATGTCCTCTGTTGTTCCATCTCGATACACAATTTGAATGCCTTCCATATCAGAAAATTTGCGAATAATAATCGAACCTTGTTCCCCTTGGATTTCTGAAGGGAGGTTGGAATCTGTAATCTTTGAAAAAATAGCAATACCGTTCATGCCATCATATTGTGCTAACACATTCCCTTGCCCATCTACACCTGAATCTAATCGGATTGCACTTGCTTGAATCGATTGCGGCGCACCAAATAACGCGACCATTGGATACAAGCAGTAAACACCGATATCCATTAATGAACCATTAGATAATTCTGGTTTAAATGCATTCAGTACCGTTCCTTCTTTATATGTATCATACCTAGAAGAATACTGACAAAAGTTAGCGATATATCGACGCACAGGTCCGATTTTCTCTAAAGAATCTTTGACGACTTGGAAATTAGGTGTATGTGTTGTCTTCATCGCTTCCATTAGTGTTACATTATTCGCTTTGGCTACTGCAATCATTTCTTGTACTTCTTTCTCATTAGATGCAAAAGGTTTTTCTACAATGACATGTTTTCCACCATTCATACATGTAATTGCATGCTCTTTATGAAAAGCTGTTGGACTTGCGATATAGACTGCATCAATTGCATCACTTGCACTAAATGCATCTAAATCCGTATATGTCGCATTCACATCATATTTTTCCGCAAATTCTTTGGCACGCACTTCTGTACGAGAATACACTGCACGTAAAGAGAAATCGTCTAGTTGTAATGCCGCATCCAAAAATCTATCTGTAATCCAGTTCGTGCCAATGACACCAAATCTAATCATAAAATCACACCTTTTTTTCTATTCTTCGTTCTTTTCTTTTAATCGTTCTAAGACAATCTTATATCCATCATTTCCATATGTCAGACATCTTTTCACTCTTGAAATAGTTGTAGTAGAGGCACTTGATTCTTGAGCAATAGCTGTATATGTTCGCCCTTCATCTAACATTTTTGCAACTTGTAATCGCTGTGTTAATGCTTGGATTTCATTCATTGTTGCAATATCATCAAAAAAACGATAGCACTCTTCTCGATCCTTTAATGTTAAAATCGCATCAAATAATTGATTCAACTGTTTGCCACGCAATTTATCAATTTGCATGGAATACACCCCTTTACTTCGCTTTACTCTGCAATCACAACATGTTGCAGACCACGATTTGTTGGGATCACATTCACCCATGTTTTCCCTTGGACAAATGGTACTGGCTCCCCATTCATTGTTGGAATAATTCTACCATCAAATCGCTCCCATTGCACGTGTTGTACTTTACCATTCTGTAGTAATAAAGCATTGCCACCTGATTCAAGGTCGATTTCACGTCTACCAACATCATCTACTACTTCATGATTTGCTTCAATAAATAGCACATTGCTCATTTGAACAGGTGTACTGTCTGCATATTCGACTACTTGCACACCATCACTATATCGATTATATTTCTTACTACTCTCGTCATACACATACTTCACTTCATAATTACTATAATTGTAACTAATTTCTGATGCTTGATCCCCAGTTATTTCTTCTTCTGTGAATACAAACGGCTCATATACCTTTTCTAAACTATATCCTTTTTCTTCCCCACGCTGATAAATCCCTTCAAAAATCGCATAAGAATTGTGCGGCGCTACACGATCTGTAGAACGCTGAAAAAGTACTTGGTCATTATCATAATACATCCCATTTAACCCATCTACAGCACCTGATTGGATCATATTCTCAATGAAATCTGCTGCCCCGTGATACACATACAATGCTCCGTAATCATTGGCTAGATTAAAATAATATGGTCTCGCACTACGCACAGGTCCTACTGTCTCTGGAATGTCACTATGAAATAATGCCATATATCTCGTAATATTTCCTTCTGCTAGAATTTCAAAAACCATATCTGCTTTGGACAAGCTTGTCTGTGGTCTTGCTTTTGGATGATTATTAACCATAACTGCAATGATTCTATCCGTTGGTTCTTCTTCTACTTCTTCACCTGTTAGTGGTGCAATAAAGCCAGTTTCTTGTTCTGGCTCTTCTTCTACTTCTACAACGGGTTCTTTTGGTTCCTCTTCCTTTTCTATTACTTCATCTTTTTGGCAGGCCACACAAAATAATAGTAGTACAATAATTCCTATCCATACCTTTTTTAACACGTACTCATTCACTCCTTAAGTCATATTCTATGTATTTTTCGTGAATCTTACTTCTCATTATTCACATGGTTCTGGTGCAAAAGTACCTGATTCACACCAAAACAGAACCTTATCTAAGGAAGTTTAGATAAGGTTCTACTACTTTAGAAGCTTTTGAGTAAAAGTAACCATCACTTCTTTACGTACCATGTGAAAACTGTTTGAATACAATAAGTTCGTATCCATTATAACAAAATTTTTATCGCATAATAGCAGGAAATAAAATTTCTTTTTGTTTTACGTCCACAATTCCGAGTGGCGTGATCCGTGCATATGGTAAATGCATAGAAGAAAGAAATAATAAGCTATATGGTGGATCATTGTATTTATATCCATGTTGGATGAGCAATTGTTTTAGTTTCTCATCTTCTGCTATTAATGCAGGCATTTTGCCATCGTACATCATTCCTGCCACTTGTAAAGGTAATTCAAAGATTACTTCCCCTTCATGTACAAGTACAATGCCTCCACCAATTTCTTTCATTCTATTAAATGCTAGCAATAGATCTGACTTACATTTTCCAATAAGTACAATATCTCCTGTTAAGGAATACGAGCTTGCTAAACCTCCAAGTGTACGTGTAAATCCATTAATAACCGTATTCACTCGCCACTCGCCTTCACGGTCCGCTAACATCAAGAAAGATTCATCTAATGTATCTGAAATCACCTCTGTATTTGCATCAATAGAGATAGGATATGGCTCCATAATTACATCATTGACCATCTTTAATCCTACAGGCATCGAGAACTGTAAATCTTTTGCTGTTAATTGCCAATCTAATTGTAATGGCCCTAAGCCATAGCTAGACCAGTCTATTGTAATCGACTGATTGACTAATTTTCCATCTTTCTTTAGCCATTTTCCTTTCGCTAAAACAGAAGAAGGTGTCGCATTCTCTATTTGATCAAGTATATTAATATGTGCGACCCTACCTGGAGCAATTGCGCCAAGTCTCTCTTCTAAATGGAATTGTTCCGATGCGTTGTATGTTGCCATCATGTATGCTTCAATTGGCGGTACACCTTCATCTATTGCTATTTGCACACATTGATTAATCAACCCATTCTTATAAAAGGATGGTGTCGATCCATCTGTTGTCATTGTTAAATAATCATATGATTCTAATCCTAACTGTTGCAGTTCTTGCAGTAAATTTCCTAAGTCAGGTCGAACGGATGAATGACGTAATCCCACTCGATACCCCATGGATAATCTGTTAAATACTTCTTCTCCTGACAGTGCTTCATGATCTGAGCTTGCACCTAGCAATTTTAATTTTACTAATGTCTTTTCAGATGCACCCGGAAAATGTCCTTCTACTGGCTTTCTTAATCGTTTTGCTTCTTGCATCCAATATAGAATTCTATCATCATTTTGCAATACTTGTGGCCATGCTGTTAATTCGCCACCTTGAACAACTGCTTCATGTTGTAGCCATAAATGGATATCTTCATCATTAAAAATCTCTTTTTCTTCATTAATTGCAGACTGAGAATCAAAGCGTGCCCACCAGAACATCGAGATTGGTAATTGCATAAAATCATCAATAAGAGAAAACGCTTTCTCGTTATCCAATAAATAAAGCCATGGTAAATTGTCATTCATCAATGTTGTTGTTCCTGTCTGTCCAGCATACATGGCTAATTCATATGGGTTATATAATTGAAATGGGTGGGCATGTGGTTCCACATATCCTGGCACAACATACTTCCCGCTACAATCCACGATATCAATTCCTGCTAACTTCTCCGGTAGACGCTTGCCTACGTATACAATTCTGTCTTCATATATCCAAATATGAGCTTCCATCCATTTTCTTAAAAACACATTTAAATAAAGTGCATTTTTTAAAATAACTGTTGGAGACTCTTTCTCATCAATTACTGCTATTTGTTTACGGATTTCTTTATTTCTCCATCTATATAAATGATCCTTCATTACAATCGCCTCTACTTTGCTAACTTAATTGTTACAACTTATTTTAGCATGTTTTGATAGCGTTTGCATTGTGTGAAACTTACAAAAAAATCTCAATATTTTAGGCAGATTTACGTATAATAAGTAGCATACTATAAGAAACGACAATAATCGTCACAACCCACGCCCATGCTAACTGCATTTGGTTAGACTCTATCGCTACATAAATAGCTGTTGGAATGGTTTGTGTCTTCCCAGGAATATTCCCTGCAAACATAAGTGTTGCACCGAATTCACCGAGCGCTCTAGCAAATGCTAAAGTAATTCCTGTGAAGAATGATTTCCTTATTAGCGGAAATGTAATCAATCGAAAGACATCTAACTCACTCGCGCCATCCACTCGTGCTGCATCTTCTACATGCTGATCTACTAAGGAAATTCCCGTACGTGTTGTTTGATACATGAGTGGTAATGCAACAATGACTGCAGCAATTATTGCAGCACCCACTGTAAACATCACCGTCGTATCAAACAAGAATTGAATGATTTGTCCAACAACAGAATTATTGCCAAACAGCATGATGAGAAGAAAACCTATGACAGTTGGAGGCAAGACAATTGGTAATAGTAATGCAGTATCAAGTATTACTTTACCTTTGAATTGCTTTTTTTCCATGAACCATGCACAGAGTAAGCCAATGACACTTACAATCATTAATGCACTTATGGATACAACTAGTGATAATTTTATTGGTTGAAAGAACTGTTCCATATTTGTCACCATCTAATTC
>JAJUGF010000183.1 GCA_029268495.1 Gracilibacillus sp. | reverse complement strand
TCCAATGATTTCACGATAACGCGAAAGAATGACCATTTTGTTTTTACAACGAAAGGATATGGGCACGGTGTCGGTATGAGTCAATATGGTGCGCATGGAATGGCATTAGAGGGAAAGACATACCAAGATATCCTAACTTATTATTATAAGGGGACGACAATTGAAACATTAGAAAAAGCAGCGCCGACTTTGCTCGTTCAATCAACAAATTAGCAAACTTACTTATCATTTACAAAAAAATTTTTCTTATCCATGTATAATTTTTCCTTCATTTGTTCAGAATGGTTGCTGAGGTGATGAAAAATGGAGGAAAACAAAAACGTTTCAAAAAATGGTTGGAAACGTCTCTTTAAGAAAAAATGGTTCTTTCCAGCAGTTTATCTAGGTGTAGCAGCACTGCTTTTATCTGTCGTTCTTTGGTACCAAAATATCGCAAATCAAGGTGCAGATCTAGCGGAAGATTTAAGTAATCAATTAAATAATGGATCTGAATCAGAAAACCAAGGTACAGATGATGCAGCGCCAGTTATGCAGCAACAAGAAGTGCTACAATTACCAGTCGCTGAAGATTTACAAGTGGACATTGTAACTAAATTCTACGATTACAGTGCAGATGAAGCGGCACAAGAAAAAGCATTAATCCTATATCAAAATAAGTACAAACAAAGTGATGGGATTGCGATTACGACTGCTGATCAACAAGCATTTGATGTGATGGCTTCATTATCTGGTACAGTAGCAGAAATCAAACAAGATCCACTCTGGGGCATGATGGTAAAAATGGTGCATGACGAAGGAATCGCAACATACTATGCTAGCTTAGGTGAAGTATTAGTAGAGGAAGGAACAGAATTGAAACAAGGGCAAGTACTAGGAACTGCAGGCCAAAGTAATCTAGGCGCAGAAAATGGTATCCATGTACAATTTGAAGTTCGTAAAGACGACGAACCAATTAATCCAGAAACATTTTTAAACAAACCAATCAACACAATCAAAGCACCATCGAAAAGTGAACCAGAAGACGTAGATGTGGATGAAGATGCAGAAGATACAACAGATGAGCAAGATGCAGAAGAAAGCAATGAAACAGACACAGATACAGAATCTGACAAAGAAACGGACACAGAAGACGATGCAGAAAAAGAAACAACAGATGAGCATACTCATTCCTCTGCAGAATCTACAAAAAATGCATAGTAACGAATAATAATCCAAGTCTAGGTAAACTAGTCCTTGGGTTATTTTTTTGTTCTACATATCTTTCATATCGCACATTAGCACGAATGCTGTAACTCCTCGAACAATATTTGTTGGAATTGTCGATTTAACTGAGTATTTGACGAACGAATGTGATGAAAATCCTATTGAAAAAATTCTCGAATGTGAAATAATTAGTAATTGTGAAAGGGGAAGAAAAATGGGAATTTCAAAAAGATATGACGGGATAATCAATTCGTATTTAGAATCAAGAACAGGTTTAGAGCTACACCAATTTATTTCGATGGTTCAGTTGTCGAATGACGAAAGTCGAACGATTGAATTAGTGAAAGACTTTTGTCAACAGAGTCATTCTAATTTAGATAATAGATTAGCACTAGAGTTTTTTTATTTACATGGTTGTCATGAAGAATTAACTTACTTCATACATATAAATAAAGAGAGCGACAATCCATTGAATCGTCTCTATGCCAATTATTATCAGCATATGTCACATGCTAGTCTTAATAGAAAGATAGATGAAATCATTGAAATGACACCTAGTATTTTGACGAGTGATCTAGCATTACAATGTTTACATTATTTCCTGTATGCAGAAATAGATATCACACGTAAGCAATATGACAGATTAGGTTATTATTTAAACAAAATTCAAACATTACTTCAAAAGATCGACAATCCTCTACTAGCGACATCCTTCAACATAAGAACACACATACTTTTGTTTATGTATTATTGGAAACGAAATGAATTAATACTAGCGAGAAAGCATGCCTATCGTGTTCTACAACATCCAGACTATTCACTTCAAAAAGCGAAACTTCATATTTATTTAGGACTAAGTTATATTTATGAAGATTTTGAAGCAGCAATTTATCATATTGACGAAGCAACACTACTAGCCAAACGTTTAGAAAATAAGGAAATTGTAAGTTATATCGTCGACTTTGCAAAACCATTCATCTGTGCACATTTTGGACAAATTGAAGGGATTATGACAACAAATCCTATCGAACAGGCACATATTGAAATTGCGAAGGGAAACCAAATGAAGGCGAGAAACATACTTGAACAACTTTCTGTAGAAACGCCTTTTACACAATATTATCTTGGACTTGCGACAAATAACCAGAAGTACTTTATTCATTCATTCGAAGGGTTTATGGAACAAAGAGGTGACCATTTCTTTGCGAAGTTACCATTACATGCAACAGAAATGGTTGGATTATAAGCGAAAACTTTTTTGAAAAAAGGAGTTAATAGGAATGCGTGTAAAGTGTTATAGGACATGTGTAGATCCAGACTTTGGAGATGTAGGATAAATGAAAAAGTGGCATGGTACCATAAGAGTGGTGCGTGCTGCTTTTTTGTGTGGCGTGGGGTTAGGTGTGTGACGCAGGGATTCTTTGGGCGACACAGGGAATGTGGGTGCCACGCAGGGAAAAAATGAGCGACGCAGGGAATCTGGGTGCCACGCAGGAATAAAATGAGCGACGCAGGGAATCCACACGCCACGCAGGAATAAAATGAGCGACGCACGAATCCCACATACCCCATGTTGAAATTAATTAAAATCCATCATTAATTATTTAATTAAAAGCAGTTTGTAAACTTCCAATTAACAGAATCCCAGCGTGGCACAGAGAATCCCTGCGTGGCTCAAAGAATCCCTGCGTCGTCCAGAGAATCCCAGCGTCGCCCGAAGAATCCCTGCGTCCCCCAAACAATCCCAACATCTCCACCAAAATATTGGCATAAAGCGTGCTACAAGCTAATACAATGGTACAAATCATGAACAATTGTCTAAGGTGAGAATATTGTTTTAACAGATGTTTCTAGCACCAATCATTCTCCCCTACAAATGAATAACAGATTAGCTTGTCTCTGTTCACACCTTAGACCGACAACATAGGGAGGCGTGGAGCATGCATGATTATATTAAAGAACGTACAATAAAAATCGGGAAGCATATTGTCGAAACAAAGAAAACCGTTAGAGTAATTGCAAAAGAATTTGGTGTATCCAAAAGCACTGTGCATAAAGACTTAACAGAACGGCTACCAGAAATCCATCCAGAGCTTGCGAATGAAGTCAAAGAAATACTTAGTCATCATAAAGCAATTAGACATCTACGAGGCGGCGAAGCAACAAAGATGAAGTATCAATTACATGGAAAAAAAGAACCTCCACAATCACCGCATTCTGACTCACTAATGCTCAAATAATCAACCATTTGATCCTCTTCTTATTACATAACTTCTGTTACTACATACAATGGACAAAGCTCGATAAATTATTTTCCTTTTTTCAACAAAATCAGTAACTAAAAAAAATATTTTGTGCTATTATATATAATTAGAGATATTTTGTTCAATCATAAGAAATGAATCTGTTTTTTTCATATATAAAAGTACATGACAATGCAATGATTATGCTGGGAGGATCAAATAATTATGTTATCAAGAGATATCGGAATAGATTTAGGAACAGCGAATGTGCTGATCCACGTGAAAGGGAAAGGCATCGTTCTTGATGAGCCATCTGTTGTTGCGATGGATCGCAATACAGGAAAAGTATTAGAAGTAGGAGAAGCGGCTCGTCGTATGGTTGGTCGTACTCCCGGAAATATTGAAGCAATTCGTCCACTAAAAGATGGCGTAATCGCTGACTTTGATGTGACAGAAGCGATGCTGAAATATTTTATTAACAAAATTAATGTAAAAGGGTTCTTATCTAAGCCAAGAATGTTAATCTGTTGCCCAACAAACATTACAAAAGTAGAACAAAAAGCAATTCGTGAAGCTGCAGAGAAATCTGGTGGGAAGAAAGTGTACTTAGAAGAAGAACCAAAAATCGCAGCAATCGGTGCTGGTATGGATATTTTCCAACCGAGCGGAAATATGGTTGTAGACATCGGTGGTGGAACAACGGACGTCGCAGTTCTATCTATGGGGGATATTGTTACAGCACAATCAGTCAAAATGGCTGGCGATAAATTCGATGCAGAAATCCTTCAATATGTAAAACGTAAATATAAATTATTAATTGGAGAGCGTACAGCAGAAGATATCAAAATCAATGTGGCGACAGTTTTCAAAGGAGCGCGTAGTGAAGAGATTGATATTCGTGGTCGTGACCTTGTTAATGGTCTTCCACGTACGATTACCATTCATTCAGAGGAAATAGAAGAAGCGTTAAGAGAGTCGATTGCAGTCATCGTACAAAGTGCTAAAACAGTTCTAGAAAAAACACCACCAGAATTATCAGCAGATATTATTGATCGTGGCGTTATTTTAACAGGTGGTGGCGCATTATTGCATGGGATTGACCAATTATTAGCAGAAGAATTAAAAGTACCTGTATTGCTCGCAGAAGAGCCAATGAGCTGCGTTGCAAAAGGGACAGGCATTATGTTGGATAATATTGATAAATTAGAACGCTCCATTGTGTAATACATAGACCATCATAACTTACAGGAGGTGGACGAATTATGTTAAGAGGATTTTATACAGCAACATCTGGAATGATGGCACAACAACGGAAACAAGAAGTGTTATCTAACAACATGACAAATGCATTGACACCTGGTTACAAACAAGACCAAGCGACATTACGCGCATTTCCAGAGTTATTACTACAACGAATGGAAAATACTCAATTGCCTGTAAGTTCAGATAGAAAACATCTGACAATGACAGAGATTGGCGCAATCAATACAGGTGTCTATGTCCAAGAAACAATTCCTGATTTTACACAAGGGACTTTACGTGAGACAGGTACGACAACAGATATGGCACTCATTCAAGGTGCAATACCTGACGAAGAAGGAATGGTTCTATTCCAAGTCCAGAACAATGATGGGGAAATTCGTTA
>JAJUGF010000182.1 GCA_029268495.1 Gracilibacillus sp. | reverse complement strand
GTGAATCATATGGATAAGTCAATGAAAGGACATTACATTGTTGACCATATGGATGAGAAATCGAAACAATTGCTTGGAGATTTTCTTAAGGAATACAAACCAGAAATGTGGAACAACTCACCAGAAGAACTAAAACAAATTTTTCCTAATTCATGAACATTTTGTGAACACTTTCTGACAATTTTCTAAAATACTTGTCGGATGATACGATTATTGATTAAAATGAACACACATGGTAACACTCTTATTGTTACTAGGACTGGAAAAAAGCCGAGAGCACACGCTCCGGCTTTTTTTCATTCTGACGGCGGTTCTTCTCCTATCCATAACCAATCCCACCATTTCTTTAGAAAAGGATGTTCTTCGACGGCTTGTTTGATATCTTCACTCAAATAATTATTTAGATGAACCGTGCATTGTTGTGTTGGCTCTGTTCCTTTTACGAATAGCATAGGGTAGGCACTCGTGCATGCATCTGACGCGACAAATCCTGTTTGTAAGTCAATCGGTACTTCGATGACATTCAATGGGCGTTCTGGATTTGTGACAATCATATCTTCGTGTGCTTTCTCCATGAAATTAGCCCAAATGTCTTTAGAAAAGTGATGTTCTTCTACTTTTTCAATTGGACGATTGTCATCATATCCAATCCACACAGATGTCACAATAGATGGGGAGAAGCCAATCATCCAACTGTCCGAATCAGTGGTGCCTGATTTTCCTGCATAGTCGTGTGTTAATTGATCGGCGATTGTCGCACCAGTCACACTCATATAGCCATTCAAATCTTTTCTGAACATCCCTTTCATCATATCTGTAAGAATATAGGCAAGCTCTGGTTGTAGCAATTGTTTTGGATCGACCTTTTCTGAAAAGAACGGGAAGAAACTGTTCTTTTCTTCTTCCTCTTCTGTAGTGCGATCATAGACGATGTTCCCTTGCGCATCGATTACTTTTGTGATGGTATGTGGAGTGATTTCTTTGCCACCATTTGCAATAATACTGTATGCTCTCGTCATTTCTTCAACAGAAACAACCTCTGTGCCTAGTGCTAAAGATGCAACGGGTTCTAGTTCGCTATCAATAAGGAATTTTTCTTTTGCAATACGTACAAATCGTTCTGGTGTGACATATAGGTTTGTTTTTACTGCAAAGATATTATCAGAAAGTGCGATTGCTTGAGCCATCGTAATCGGTTCATTTGCATAATAGTCGTTGAAATTGCTTGGTTGATAGCTTTGACCATTTGCAAGCGCGAATGTTGTTGGTTTACTCATCATTGTTGTTGCTGCAGTCATCCCATTTTCAAGACCGGCATAATAGAGGAATGGCTTAAAAGAAGAACCAGGCATTCGTTTCGCTTGCACTGCACGATTATACGAAGAGTCTTCATAATTTTGTCCACCAATTAATGCAGTAATTGCTCCAGATGAAGGGTCCATTGCCATAGAACCTACTTGAATATCCGTATTTGTAATGGTAGATTCTACAGATTGCTGCATGGCTAATTGTTGATCCATTTGCAGTGTTGTGTATACTTTATAGCCACCTGATTTAATACTTTCTACATCCATATCCAGAAGTGTAACGAGTTCCTTTTCGACAACATCTTGAAAATATGGTGCGATACCTTTAGTAACAATCGTTCGAGAATCTGAGAATTGTAATGCTTCATTTATTGCTTCTCTATATGTCGCTTCATCTAATACACCTTGATGAAACAAATTGGTTAAAATAAGTTCTTGGCGTGCCTTAGCTTTATCCATATTATGAAAAGGAGAATAAATCGAAGGACCCTTAGGGATTCCTGCTAGCATACTCGCCTCTGCCCATGTTAATGTATCTGCAGACTTGTTGAAATAATATTTGCTGGCAGCTTCAATCCCGTAAGCACCGTGTCCATAATAGATGGTGTTTAAATAGCCTTCTAGTAATTCTTCTTTCTCATAAAACATCTCTAATCTCACTGTATAAAATGCCTCATATAATTTTCGTTTCCATGTCTTTTCATGTGACAAGAACAGATTTCGAGCATATTGTTGGGTAATCGTACTTGCACCTTCTTTTAAGGATAATGTTTGGATATCTTTGAGAATGGCACCTGCTAATCGTTTGAAGTCAAAGCCAAAATGGTCATAAAATGTTTGATCCTCTGTCTTAATTGTCGCTGTTTCTACTTTATCATCAATCGCATCAAGGCCTACCCAGTATCGTTTTTCTTTCCCGAATTCTTCTCCGAATACTTCGCCACTTGCGCTATAGTAAATGGTATTCTGTTCTCGTTCTAGAGAAGGAGGACCTAAGAAGAAGCTAGCACCTAAGATAACAATCAAAAAAGAAGCGGCAGAAAAAAATACGAATAAAAATAATTTAATTGTTCGCATTCTTCTTTTATATCGACGTCTACTTTTTCGCATGCTAATTTCCTCCTATTTTTACATATACATTCGTATTATGGGGAAAATAGCGAAATAATAAACATTAGCTAAAGAAATACTTGATTTTTTACGAAAAATCTCTAGAATAATAGTGTTTACACTATCAATAATTATTCGAGTTCACATATATAAGGAGAAGATGACAAAATGGGAATATGGTTTACAGAAAAACAAACAGAGAACTTTGGGATTACAGCAAAAATTAACCGCACATATGTATCGGAACAAACAGATTTCCAAAAATTAGATATGGTAGAAACAGCAGAGTGGGGCAATATGCTCTTACTAGATGATATGGTAATGACAACAGAGAAGGATGAATTCGTCTATCATGAGATGGTTGCACATATTCCTTTATTTACACATCCGAATCCGAAGCATGTTCTAGTAGTTGGTGGAGGAGATGGTGGTGTCATCAGAGAAGTGTTGAAACATAAGTCAGTCGAAAAAGCGGTATTAGTGGATATTGATGGGAAGGTAATCGAATACTCTAAACAATACTTACCATCTATTGCAGGGAAATTAGAAGATCCAAGAGTAGAAGTGAAGGTAGGAGATGGCTTCATGCATATTGCAGAAAGCGAAAATGCATATGATGTCATTATGGTAGATTCAACAGAACCAGTAGGACCTGCAGTAAACCTATTTACAAAAGGATTTTATGCAGGAATTTCAAAAGCATTAAAAGAAGATGGTATCTTTGTAGCACAATCTGACAATCCATGGTTCAAAGCAGATTTAATTCGTCAAGTACAACAAGATGTGAAGGAAATTTTCCCAATCACGAAATTATATTTAGCAAATATTCCAACATATCCAAGTGGTCTATGGGCATTTACATTAGGTAGTAAAAAGTATCATCCACTTGAGGTAAGTGAAGAACGTTTCGCTGAAATAGATACGAAATATTATACAAAAGAAATTCATTTTGCGAGCTTTGTTTTACCAAAATTCGTTCAAGATTTAACGAAGTAATAGGGGGATATACGGATGCGCTTTGATGAAGGATATTCAGGAAAAGTATTTATTATGTCGCGCGATACACACGAAGATGCGGATGCGATTATTTACGGAATGCCAATGGATTGGACTGTAAGCTTTCGACCTGGTTCACGCTTTGGCCCGAATCGTATAAGAGAAGCATCGATTGGTTTGGAAGAGTATAGTCCATATCTTGATCGTCATTTAGAAGAAGTGCATTATTTTGATGCAGGGGATATTCCATTACCATTCGGGAATGCAGAGCGAAGTCTTGGTATGATTAAGGAATACGTACAAAAAATTGTCGATCAAGGGAAATTCCCGCTTGGATTAGGTGGAGAGCATTTAGTTAGTTGGCCAATATTTGAAGTGATGTTTGACAAGTACCCAGACCTTGCTGTCATTCATATCGATGCACATGCAGATTTAAGGGTGGAATATGAAGGGGAAGTATTGTCACATTCTACACCGATTCGCAAAGTATGTGAGAATTATGGAGCGGAAAACGTATATTCCTTTGGTATTCGTTCAGGAATGAGAGAAGAATTCCAGTATGCGAAGGAAAGCGGAATGTATATGGCAAGATATGAAGTAGCAAAACCACTTCAAGAGATTTTGCCGACATTAAAGGATCGTCCTGTGTATGTGACTATTGACATTGACGTACTAGACCCAGCATTTGCGCCAGGCACAGGAACTGCTGAAGCTGGTGGGATTACATCGAAAGAATTATTAGAAGCAATTCATGCAATTGCAAAGTCAGATGTTCGTGTAGTAGGTGCAGATTTAGTTGAGGTAGCACCAGTCTATGACCATTCAGAAAAGACACCAATTGCAGCAAGTAAATTCATTCGTGAAATATTGTTAGGATGGGTAAAGAAATAATGATTGTTTGACATCTTGTTATGAGTAAAATCTCCCCTATTTCTGATATGATTTAATGCAACTCTATCGCAAAATATGATAAAATATGTTACAAACATTTCTTAAATAGGGGTATATCAAGATGACAAGAGATAACAAAATCCACCCAATTATGGAACAATTTCTAAATAGTTCAACAGAATTACCGTTGTATGTCATTTATCAACAAATCAAGGCACAACCAGATGAAATCGATACAATGCGATTGATATGTCTATATTGTAAAGATGCTTCCAATCAACATGTAGCAATGGAGTACTTATATACAAATGGTCTATATGAAGATTTACATACAGTAATTGAAAAAAATCGTTCCTCTATTCATTCCACTATTCGTAATTATGCACTTCTTTATCAGATAATGTATGAACGAAAGACATTATCGAAGAAGCAAATTAAACCAGATGCACCGATGCGTTATGTTAAAATGAGTAATCGTATTGATTCTACTTCAACGGACAATGTTTTTCACATATTAAAAGATTTAATCCATATTTATAGTTATTTTGATGTTCATCAATACGGTAAAATAGGTAATTATAATGATCGCATTAAAGAGAGATTAGATATGCTCACAGATCCATTATTACGTGAATTACTTGAAGCGAGACTTGATGAAACTTTATGCATTTATCATTGGAAAAGAAATGAAGTCATCTTATCAAGGAAATATGGGTATAAACTCTTAGCTAATACAAATAACCAAAGAAAGAAAATTGATTTGCACAACATATTCGCACAGACATATGTATTAGAAAGTTAC
>JAJUGF010000181.1 GCA_029268495.1 Gracilibacillus sp. | reverse complement strand
TTTGGTAATCACAATCAAGATATATTATTCAAAATTTATTATTTGTAAAGAAAATAGAAAGAAGAAATTAGGACAATAGATTTCTTCAACTACAAAAATCCACCTCCTACTCCTATTGGTTCCTTTATCCTGAAAAACCACTTTTCCAAGCGATTTGCGCTTAGGAAAGTGGATCTTCAGGATAAAGCCCATGGGAAGGGAGTGGGATAAATGCACACGAATCATTTCACACAATAACTAGTTATAGTGGTGTCGTATCATCATTTTATTTTAAATCAATACATGTAGTATCATTCGCGTTTTGCATTAATAATGCCCTAGCTCTTCTATATTCATATATACATCCACTTATCATTCATCATCTATCTTATTTAAAATATTCACTAATCCTTGAAGATGTGGTTTGATAATAAAATCTTTTGCACCTAGTTGAATTGCTCTTGTCACATTATCTCTAGTCGCTAAAGAGGAAGAAATAATGACATTTGCATTTGGGTTTAGTTCCATAATTTTCGCTAGTGCATCTAAACCATTCGATTTAGGCATCACAATATCTAAAATTACAATATTCGGACGCAGTCTTTGATATTGCTTTACTGCGTCAAGACCATTTATTGCTTCACCAATGACTGTATAATCAGACTTCTCTACCAATCGTTTAATCCATTTACGCATAAAAGCTGAGTCATCAGCAATTAATACAGTCCGCATATTTTTTACCCCTTTGAATTACGTATTCTTTCATGCTGTTAGTCTCTTTATTTTACTCTAATTCACCTCCGTACGAAAGAAAATTCGAGCAATATCTACAATTTTTTATGTATCGACAATTAATTTTATAGAAAATGTGATATCAGTCACAATTTCATTCTAAACTTTTCGTTATAGTAAGGATAGATTCCATAAAGGAGGAAAACTAAATGAGAACATTCGAATTACATGATACTCCAGCTGATATAGTAAAGTTATTCCCTAAAGCAAGTGATTATTTCAAACAAGCCAAAATAGATTTTTGTTGTGGAGGAGATGAGCCACTACAAACAATAATTGCAAAAAAGAAGAAAGCAATTGATTCAGATGCGCTACTTGAAACAATCAATTCATCCTATAAACAATGGATTGATGCAGGTAATACCCACACAAATTGGGATGAAGTAAGTAATTCTGATATCATCGATCATATTATGAGGAATCATCATAACTATTTACACGAAGAATTATTACCTTTAAGTCAATTTGTTACAAAAATCTACCGTGTGCATGGTGGACATCACCCACACTTAGAACAGCTACACAGACTTTTCCATACATTCAAATTAGAAATGGAAGCACATTTAATCGAAGAAGAAAGAGACTTATTTCCATTAGTAAAAGAATATGAAGAAACGCAAAATCCAGAAATCAAAGCGAAAATTATTAAGTTAAATGAAACAATGGAAGAAGACCATGACCATGTTGGTAATATTCTAAAAGAGATGAATGAAATTACAAATAGCTATGAATTACCTGAAGGTGCATGTAATTCTTACCGCATCACATACGCCAGGTTACAAGAGTTAGAAAGTAACACATATGAACATATCCATTTAGAAAATAATATTCTGTTTAAAAACTTCTAACGAATTCTTAAATCTTACAATCCGAACTATTCACTCACTGAAAATAGTTCGGATTATTTTTAAACTTGTCACGAAATACAAGAAAAATTTAACATAATAGACAAGCTATTTGTGTAAATTTATTAAAATAGGGTATTCTTGTTACATAGAAGTATTCTTTAGATGAGGAGATGTTTTGGATGGAAATTAAAGTTTCTGATCAAGCATTACAATGGTTTAAAAAAGATGTAGAACTAAAGCAAGGAGATACAGTGAAATTTCAAGCAAAGTACGGAGGATCTAGTCCTATTCATGATGGATTTTCACTTGCATTCCAATTACACGAACCGGCTAAAAACGCAATAGCCAAAACAGAAAAAGATGGAATTACATTTTTCATCGACAACACAGATGAATGGTATTTCAAAGGACACAATTTACTTGTGGAATATGACGAGAAACTTGACGAAGTATCATATGAATATGAAGAAATAAATTGAGCAGACAATAAAATACTTTCACACTATTTATGATAGAATAGTATGAAATAGATAGAGCACCTGTCTTTCCGGTGCTCTTTTTATCGAATAATCTTCGAGGAGGGAATCATGGTGAGTACAGAATTCCGTAAAGCAATGAGTAAATTTGCTACAGGTATTACTATAGTTACAACAGAGTTTGATAATAGCATCCAAGGTATGACAGTGAATGCATTTATGTCCGTATCTTTAGACCCACAATTAATTACTATTTCTTTAGATAAAAATAGTACTTTCTATCAAAATGCAGAGAAAATTAAACGTTTTGGTATTAGTATTTTACGTGACGAACAAAAGGAAATATCAATGATTTTCGCCAAGCAAATCGAAAAAACATATACTGATTACACTACATTAGATGGTATTCCGACAATTACCAATCCACTTGCTACACTCGCATGTACTGTAGTCAATCAAGTGGAAGCTGGTGATCACTTATTATTGATTGCTAGTGTAGATAAGATTGAAATTGCTGACGATGATGGTGAACCTATTTTGTATTACAATAGTAGCTATCGTTCGATTCAGAACAAGTAAATAAGTGAGGAAAACACATTGTCACTTCTACACATTTTAAAATTAGCGATACAATTACCGAAAAAACAAGCACTTTTTCAACTTAACAGAATAAGTATGCGAGATACTTTAGTATATCTATTTTTGCTTTTTTTTATTGCATTCTTACCTAATGCATTTATTAATGTACAGCAATTTGATTATGCTGAACAAGTAGTGAGTTATTCTCAATACTTATTGCAAGTAATTGTCACATATCCTTTTTTAATCATGTTTTTTGTTGTTAGTGGTGTATCTATTTTGGCACTCCCTGCATGGTTCTTATCTTTGGGACTTAATCGTAAATTAGCATATCAACAATTATGGAAAATGACTGGATTTGCTTTATTATTTCCTATCATTAGTTATTTAATATTGTTCTACAGTCCTATTTCTAACTATATCGCCGCATCTATTAGCGGATTACTATTATATAGTTTGTTATGTAAAATGATTTTAATTTATCCGAAAAGAAAGAAAAGGAGTGTCCATCATTGACAAATATTCCATGGAAAATTGGTAGTTCTCACACAACACAACTCGATCGGTTTAAAGTAACCATTGACGAAGTAGTTCTAGCAAATCAAACAACAAAAAACTTCTCTTATATTCATTTTAGTGACGGCGTCTGCGTATTAGCACTCACACCTAATGAAGAAGTGTTAGTTTTGAAACAATACCGACATGCAGTGAGGTCATGGGAGATGGAACTCCCAGCAGGTATGATAGATGAAGAGGAAGAACCGTTGGAAGCAGCTAAACGAGAATTACTTGAAGAGACAGGATATGACACAAATGAATGGAAATCACTCGGTTTTTTCTTTCCATCACCTGGTTCAACAACAGAGAGGATTCATTTATTCTTAGCAACAAATGTACAACAAATACAAGCACCCGAGTTAGATGAACTAGAACAAATCGAACTTTTAACATTGTCGTTAGATACGTTCAACAAAAATATATATCAAGGAAATTTCAACCATGGTGCAGGACTTGCATGCTGGGCAAAATATCTCTCATTAAAAAGAAGCAACTAACCTTTAAAAAGTTATATGGTGAAATAACAAAGCACCTTTTTTTCGGGTGTGCATTAGTTATTTCACCATTTTTACTTCTAAATTAAATTTTCACCCATCTTTTTTCTTCAGCAGACTGTTCAATTGCTTCTAAAATTCGTTGATTGATTACACCATCTTCAAAATTCGGTGTTGGTTGCGTATCTGATGCAATCCCTCTAAAAAACGCATCTATTAAATGAATAAATGTGTGCTCATAGCCAATGATATGTCCCGCCGGCCAGTACGCACCTACATATGGATGTTCTTCTTCTGTACAGTTCACCAAACGAAAACCTTGCTCACCTATTTCATCGTCAGCAAAATACACTTCAAGGAAATTCATATGCTCCATATCCCAGCGAATCGAACCTTTTTCTCCATTTATTTCGAATTTGTTTTTATTTCGATTTCCTGTTGCAAATCTCGTTGCTTCAAATGTACCTAATGCACCATTTTTAAAACGAGCCAATACAGTTACAGCATCGTCTACTGTTACTTCTCCCATTTGACTTGTATCACCTTTTGCACTTAATCCACCTGTCATTTCTCCAATCGGTCTTTCCTTAATGAATGTCTCCATTGTTGCAACAATTTCATCAAATTCTCCAATTAAAAAACGAGCTAAATCAAGACTATGTGCACCAATATCACCCAATGCACCAGATCCAGATACCTCTTTCTTCAGACGCCATACTAACGGAAAGTTCGGATCAACAATAAAATCTTGTAAATAGTTAGCGCGATAATGAAAGATTCGACCTAATTTGCCGTCTTCTATTAACTTCTTAGCAAACTGTACTGCTGGCACATAACGATAATTATGACAAATCATGTGCTTCACACCATTTTTGCGAACTGCTTCTAACATTCTTTTCGCTTCTTCTACATTTAATGCAAGTGGCTTTTCTGTAATGATATGCTTTCCTGCTTCAGCAGCTGCAATTGCAATTTCTGCATGTGTATGATTCGGTGTCACGATATCAATTACATCAATATCCTCTCGATTGATTACATTACGCCAATCTGTCTCATATGATTCAAATCCGAACTTCTCTTGCGCTTCTTTTACACTCGCTTCATTCCTACCTACAATGACTTTCAGTTCCGCTTTTAATGGATTATCAAAATAAAAATTTAAATCTCGATATGCATGACTATGAGCTTTCCCCATAAATTGATACCCAATTAATGCCACACTTACTGTTTGTTTTTCAGACATGTTATTCCTCCTCACTAGTATAATTTTTGAGCCTCGCAACTGATAATGCACTTGGCTGGATACAAGTACTCGTCAATGTATAATGTCTTCCTTCATTGCTTGCATCATGGAACCCATGCATCGCATCAAGCACATGAAATGCGATTTCTCCATCTACTCTTGAT
>JAJUGF010000180.1 GCA_029268495.1 Gracilibacillus sp. | reverse complement strand
CCATAAGCTTCCATCATACTATATACCTTATCTCTTTGGTCATCATAATAGGCAGCCAATGCTTCTTCTTCTGTTCTATTTTTCGTAACCTCTTCTACATATTTTATATTAGCTACCCAAGTCTCTGGATCTCTTATTTCTTCATTAGCATATGTATTCTTATCTGCAACTACTTTTGTTTCATCATTTTTGTATCCATCAAAATAAACAGTTGGTCCGTCACCATATTTAGCAATCTCTCCTTTTACACCCGGTATAGTTAATGCTGTTCCGTCTCTCCACATAGGTTGATTCATCGACCAGACTTGGTCAAATCCATCTAGAATCTGGATAAAAGGATTGGTTAAAGCAATATTTTTTAAAACTGAATCATTCGCATTCCCACCATGATCTATTGCTGGTAAAGGGGCGCTAACCAAAGGTGCATCCGTATTTAATACATGCGTAGTTCCTTCTGGTTTAGACGGTTTAGTATAATCTGCCTGACTGATGGCTTGTACAGGAAGTATACATGATACCATAGTGAGTAAAGCAAGTATGATTATGGATACTTTTTTCAACATCTTCATTTATGTAATTCTCCTTTTATTCTACTAATTTATTTATTCCGACAAAATTAATAGTAAGGATTTAATATTAAAATACTGTAGTAAAACTGTTAAGAATATGTGAATTTACATGTATGGATAAATTACTTATGAAATTTTGTGGGTCATGTAAGGAGGATTGGAACCTTTTAATAATGAGGAATGTTAAACTTTTTTAAATACAAAAACCCTTGCCAAATTAATATGACAAGGGTTGTGATTTTATTAACCAATAGAACCTTCCATCTCGAATTTAATCAAGCGATTCATTTCTACCGCATATTCCATTGGAAGTTCTTTCGTGAATGGTTCAATGAAGCCCATTACGATCATTTCTGTTGCTTCTTCCTCAGAAATACCACGACTCATTAAATAAAATAATTGTTCTTCAGATACTTTTGATACTTTTGCTTCATGCTCTAATGAGATATTCTCATTTAAAATCTCATTGTAAGGAATCGTATCAGAAGTTGATTGATTATCCATAATTAATGTGTCACATTCGATGTTCGAACGTGCACCATCTGCTTTACGACCAAAATGAACAATTCCACGATATGATACTTTTCCACCTTGTTTAGAAATGGATTTAGATACGATTGTAGAAGATGTGTTTGGTGCAAGGTGATGCATTTTTGCACCTGCATCCTGGTGTTGACCTTTACCGGCTAAAGCAATCGATAATGTCATACCACGTGCGCCTTCACCTTTTAAGATGACAGCTGGATATTTCATTGTTAATTTAGAACCGATATTCCCATCAATCCATTCCATTGTTGCATTGGCATCACATGTTGCTCTTTTAGTTACTAAATTGTAAACATTATTCGCCCAGTTCTGGATTGTTGTGTAACGGCAATATGCATCTTTTTTAACAAAGATTTCAACAACAGCACTGTGTAATGAATTCGTTGTATATGTTGGTGCAGTACATCCTTCAACATAGTGTACAGATGCGCCTTCATCCACGATAATTAACGTACGCTCAAATTGACCCATATTCTCAGAGTTAATACGGAAATATGCTTGTAAAGGTGTGTCTGCTTTGACACCTTTTGGAACATAGATAAAGGAACCACCAGACCATACTGCAGAGTTTAATGCAGCAAATTTGTTATCAGAAGAAGGGATTACTTTACCAAAGTATTCTTTGAATAAATCTTCATTCTCTTTCAGTGCTGTATCTGTATCTTTAAATACGATACCCATTTTCTCTAAGTCTTCTTTTAAGTTGTGATACACTACTTCTGATTCATACTGTGCAGAAACACCTGCTAAATATTTTTGTTCTGCTTCAGGAATACCTAATTTATCGAATGTACGCTTAATTTCTTCAGGAACTTCATCCCAAGAACGTTCTGAACGCTCAGATGGTTTTACGTAGTACGTAATTTCATCAAAGTCAAGTTCAGATAGATCTCCACCCCATTGTGGCATTGGCTTTTTATAAAATTGTTCCAATGCTTTTAAGCGGTATTCTAACATCCACTCAGGTTCTTCTTTCATGTGTGAGATTTCTTCTACTATTTTACGTGTTAATCCTTTTTCTGTACGAAAAATGGAAATATCTCGATCGTGAAAACCATATTTATATTCGCCTATTTCAGGTGCTTTTTTAGCCATTTTCATACCTCCTAATAATGTAGGATTTTAGCTTACTGCTTTTCATCCTCTGCTACTGCTTTCTCCATTGCTTTCCAAGCTAACGTAGCACATTTAATACGTGCTGGGAACTTCGATACACCTTGAAGTGCTTCAATGTCACCTAAGTCCATTTCAACTTCATCTAGTTCTTCCCCTAGCATCATATTTGAAAAAATGGATGACATCTTCACTGCATCATCTACATTTTTACCTTTAATTGCTTGTGTCATCATCGATGCAGAAGACATGCTAATCGAGCAACCTTCCCCTTCGAACTTAGCATCTTTGACAATATCATTCTCTATTTGCAGATGCAACTCAATTCTGTCCCCACATGTTGGGTTGTTCATATCAATTGTAATCGTATCATCAGCTAAAGTACCCTTGTTACGAGGATTTTTATAATGATCCATAATTACTTGTCTATATAATGTATCCAAATTGTTAAAAGACATCACCAAAATACTCCTTCGCTCTTTGGATTCCCTCAACTAAACGATCAATATCATCATTCGTATTGTACAAGTAGAAACTAGCTCGTGCTGTTGCTGTTGCTTGCAACCATTTCATCAATGGTTGTGCACAATGATGACCTGCTCTTACTGCAATACCTTCTGCATCTAGTACTGTTGCAGTATCGTGAGGGTGTACTCCTTCGATGTTAAATGTAACTAAACCACTTCTTTGTTTAGGTCCATATATTGTAATGCCATCAATTGTGGATAACTTTTCTTGTGCATAGCTAACTAATTGTTTTTCATGTGCTTCTATTTCTTCCATTCCAATTTCGTTTAAAAAGTCAATCGCTGCGCCTAAACCAATTGCACCAGCTATAATTGGTGTCCCCCCCTCAAACTTCCAAGGGAGTTCTTTCCAAGTGGAGTCATATAAATCAACAAAGTCAATCATTTCTCCACCAAATTCTACTGGTTCCATTTTTTCTAGCAAAGCTTTCTTACCATATAACACACCAATACCAGTTGGTCCACACATTTTGTGTCCAGAGAATGCATAGAAATCACAATCTAATGCTTGCACATCTACTTTTAAGTGAGGGATTCCTTGTGCTCCATCAACAAGTAGAATTGCTCCATTTTCATGAGCTATATCTGCAATTTCTCTAATTGGATTTATTGTTCCTAATACGTTAGATACATGTGTAATTGCAACGATTTTTGTATTCGAAGTAATTGTTTCTCGAACAGCATCTAATGTAATCGTGCCATCACTTTCCATCGGAATATACTTCAAAGTAGCTCCAGTATACTTACATGCTTGCTGCCATGGAATGATATTACTATGATGTTCCATCTGTGTAATAACGACCTCATCACCTTCTTTTAGAAAGTGACGTGCATATCCATACCCAACCATGTTAATTGCTGTTGTTGTACCTCTTGTAAAAATAATCTCTTCTGTTGAAGCAGCATGTATAAATTGTTTAACCTTATCACGTGCACCTTCATATTGATCTGTAGCACGGGTTCCTAACGTGTGTACACCACGATGCACATTAGAATTATCTAAGTGATAATAACTATTTAATGCTTCGATTACCTTTATTGGTTTTTGCGATGTTGCTGCAGAATCCAGATATACTAATGGATGGCCGTTTACCTCTTGATTTAGTATCGGAAATTGCTCACGAATCGCTTCGACGTTCATTAGTATACTTTCCTTTCAATTACCTCTGTTAATTGATTTCGTACTGCTTCAATTGGAATTTCAGTTACTACAGGCGCTAAGAAACCATGAATGATTAAGCGTTCTGCTTCTTGCTTAGAAATTCCTCTACTCATTAAATAATACAATTGAAGTGGATCTACACGGCCTACAGAAGCAGCGTGACCTGCTGTAACATCATCTTCATCAATCAATAGAATTGGATTTGCGTCCCCACGTGCATCTTTACTTAGCATTAATACACGAGATTCTTGTTCTGCATTCGATTTGGAAGCACCATGTTCGATTTTTCCAATACCGTTAAATATTGCTGAAGCAGCATCTTTCATTACACCATGTTGTAAAATGTATCCTTCTGATTGCTTACCAAAATGGACAATTTTCGCAGTGAAGTTCTGTGTTTGGTCACCACGACCTACAGAAACAGTCTTCGCATAAGAATAAGAATTATCACCAATTAAATGTGTAATATTCTCAGAAACTGTATTTCCATCATTCATCTGACCTAAGTTCCATTCTATTTTGGCATCACGATAAGCTACACCACGACGGTTTACATATACTGTTGTGCCATGCGCAAAATTGTCTACAGTACCAAAGTTGATTTTTGCGTTATCATGTGCAATAACTTCTGTAACAATATTCGCAACTGCTTTCTCATCATGATTATGAGAGATATAGTTTTCTACATATGTTAAAGAACTGTTCGCTTCTGCAACGACAATCACATGGTTGAATGTAGCTGCTTCTGGGTCTTCTTGCCAGAAAATTGCTTGAAGCGGTTCTTCTACAACAACGTTTTTAGGAACATATACGAATACTCCACCATTCATTAATGCAGTATGAAGTGCAGTTAATTTGTGTTCATCAATTTGAACCGCA
This sequence comes from Gracilibacillus sp., assembly GCA_029268495.1. GTDB lineage: Bacteria > Bacillota > Bacilli > Bacillales > Amphibacillaceae > Gracilibacillus > Gracilibacillus marinus. The sequence goes on along the minus strand of JAJUGF010000180.1, from coordinate 348 downwards.
TCTTTCATGTAATAACGTTGTACCAAATCGCTATGTTCATTTAGTGCTGTTTGGATATCCGTAAGAATAACACCTTTTGCTTGTAAATCTTCTGAAAGTGATTTGTAAGCAACTGTTTGATTTCGTTGAATAACCAAATTTTTATTTGTATCTTCCATATCAAGAAATACTTGAATATCTTCAGGTAATTCTTGTAAGGAATTTAACTCCACTGCTTTCGTATCATGTTTGAAATCAGTAAAGTTCCATCTTTTAATACTTGTTTTATCAGGTTTAGGCATTTCTAAACCTTCGACTAAATCTAATGCTTGCAAACGTAATTGTTGCATCCATTCCGGTTCATTTCTG
>JAJUGF010000179.1 GCA_029268495.1 Gracilibacillus sp. | reverse complement strand
TACGGTAAATAGCCTTCGAATCGTTTGGATTTTTGTAATTAAAGAATTCATTTGTACTAATCACTTTGTATCAGTCACTACGTTTCTAAACGGGCCCTTTCGCTTTTGTATCGTCTAGCTCAAGTGCCCAGAAACTAGGTGACTTCGCAAATCAACTTACAATAAGTCATCATCGATTCGTGAGCTCATCGTGATTCCTTTATTTCAGTTGATTCACTCCAGTCACTACGTTTCTAAACGGGCCCTTTCGCTTTTGTTACCCCATTACTGTTTCTGTGTCTACAATTACTGTGCAATCTGGGTGTTCGTGTAAAATGGATGCTGGGAAGTATGTGCTTATATGTGGATCCATTAAGCGCTCATAGGCTTCTTTTTTTGATTCTCCTGAAATTAAAAGTAAAATCTTTTTGCTTTTCATAATTGTATGAATGCCAACAGTAATAGCTTGTGTAGGGACATTCTCCTTTGAATTGAAAAAACGCGCATTAGCTTCACGAGTAGATTCATCTAATGAAACGACATGTGTTTTTTCTGTGAATGGTGTAGACGGTTCATTAAATCCAATGTGACCATTTTCTCCGATACCAAGAATTTGAAGATCAATCCCTTTTTCTTCTTCAATTAATGCTTCGTATCGTCTACATTCTTCCTGTAAGTCATTTGCCATCCCGTTCGGTATAAAGGTTTTATGTTTTTGAATATTCACGTGATTAAATAAATGTTGTTGCATGAAATAATGATAACTATTCGGGTCATCACTTTTTAGTCCTACATATTCATCTAGATTAAACGATGTCACATTTTCAAAAGAAAGTGTTCCTTTTTTGTATGCTTCAATGAGTTCTTTATATAATCCAACAGGTGAAGATCCTGTTGCTAATCCGAGTTTGAAGTATGCGGATTTTTCTATCTCTTCTATAATTAAATCACTGGCTAATGTACTCATATTTGCATAGTCTTGTGCTTTTATCACATTCATGTTATCACCTCTTGTATGCTAATTTTCCGTTACAGAATGTAAAATGAATATTCCATTCCTTATCTATTAATAAGATGTCAGCATCTTTTCCTTCTTTAATTGTTCCTTTTCTATCGATTACTTTCGCTTGTATTGCTGGATTAATGGATGCCATTTGTATAATATCTCTAGTATCTGCCCCTGTAACTTCTATCATATTTTTGACAGCTTCATGCATCTTTAATGTGCTTCCAGCTAGTGTGCCATTTTCTAATGTCGCTACTTGATTCGTTACATTTACCGCTTGGCCACCTAACTCATAGTCTCCATCAGGAAGTCCTTTTGCCCGCATCGCATCTGTAATAAGTATGAGTCGCTTCTTAGTAATTTGTTGATATAGAATGTGGAGCATCGCGCTTGATACATGTATTTTGTCTGCGATAATCTCAGCAACTAAATTATCTAAAAGTAACGCTGCACCTACAGCACCTACATCTCTGTGATGAATGCCGTTCATCGCATTACATAAGTGTGTAAGTTGTGTGACACCTTGTTCTACTGCTAGTTGCATATCCTTGAATGTTGCATCCGTATGTCCGGCAGAGATAGTGATTCCTTGATTAGATAGAAATTGGATAAATTCTTTCATTCCTTCTAGCTCTGGTGCCAATGTAATTGTTTTGATTAGGCCATTTGCTTGTTCTTGCCATTCTGTGAATTGTTGTATGGATGGTGCCAGAATATGTTGTAGCGGTTGGGCACCTGCTTTTTTTGCTTCAATAAACGGTCCTTCTAGATGGACACCGATAATTTCAGCTTGGCCTGCTTGATTTGGAAACATAGCAACATTCTTTAATGCATCTGTAATTTGTTCGATAGATTGGGTAATGGTAGTTGCAAGAAAGCTAGTTGTTCCTTCTTGTGGCAAATGAACTGCAATCGTCTCTAAAGCTTCTTTTGTTGCATCCATCACATCTACCCCATAGCCCCCGTGAATATGTGAGTCAATAAAACCAGGGATTAAGGTTAACCCATTCGCATCGATTATAGTATCTACTGTTTCTGGTGAAATAGTTTGATTCGTAATTGTAGCAATTTTTTCATTATCTATTAGTAACGATCCGTTCTCGATAATTTGTTGTTCCGTATAGATTGTTGCATTATGAATGAGTGTTTTGGACATACATGCATCACCTCTTTTTCATTAACTATAACATACAGATATATAGTTGTCTATACATTTAAACAAGTGTACAGGAATGAATCCTTTTGTTAAAATAAATGTAATCATTTTATAATTAGAAAGAGAGTTGTCTATGATTGACAAGAATTCTCCATTACCTATTTATTATCAATTAGAACAAGAGATTAGAGAACAAATTCAAAATGGGATATTAAAGCAAGGCGAATTATTGCCATCAGAACGAATGTATACAGAGAAATACAATATTAGTAGAATGACTGTAAGACAAGCGATTAATAATTTGGCGCAAGAGGGTCTTTTAGTACGAATGAAAGGGAAAGGCACATTTATTGCAGAACAGAAAATTCAACATACACTTAAAGGAATCACCAGTTTTAGTGAAGAAATGGAGCAAAAAGGGAAGATACCAAGTTCCAAAATCATCTCATTAGAGAGTGTACAAGCAAATAGCCAATTAGCAGCAAAGTTACACATCGAAGAAAATAGCGAAGTGTATCAATTAAAGCGTATTAGAATGGCTGATAATGTTCCAATAGCCTTTGAAATTGCGTATATTCCAAAGTATTTGGTTGGTGAGTTACGAGAGAATGATTTTACGACATCCTTTTATCAGTATGTAGAAAAGAACTTGCAATTACCTATTACGCATGGCGATCAAGAAATCGAATCTGCATTAGCTAATGAGGAAGACCAGAAATATTTAAAAGTAACAGAAGGAGCGCCGATTTTATTAATTAGACGCCTGACTTATGTAAATGATCAGCAGCCGATTGAATATGTAAGAACCGCTTATCATGGGGAAAAATACAAATATAAATTAACATTACCACGTTGAAATCGTTATGCATGCATGAATAGATACTATATAATAAGAAGTATATTTCGTTAAAAAGGTAGGATAAGTGGATGACGAATGAGAATGAACAAATCACAAGAATAGAATTGAATGGGAAAGAAATTATATTAATTGGTACTGCACATGTTTCGAAACAGAGTGCGGAATTAGTTAAAAAAATCATCGAGAATGAACAGCCAGATACGGTATGTATTGAACTAGATAAACAAAGATATGATTCCATTGTAGAAGGAAATAAATGGAAAGATACAGATATATTTCAAATTATTAAAGAGAAGAAAGCTTCCTTATTATTAATGAATTTGGCAATATCTTCTTTCCAAAAAAGAATGGCTGCACAATTTGATATCAAACCAGGTCAAGAAATGATTCAAGGGATTGAATCAGCGAATGAGATAGGTGCAGAACTCGTGTTAGCTGATCGAAATATCCAAATAACTTTTTCGCGTATTTGGGGTAACATCGGGATGAAGGGAAAGATGATGTTACTAACACAAGTATTAGCTGGCGTATTTTCGAAAGAATCTATTACAGAAGAAGAATTAGAAAAAATGAAAACACAAGATGCGATTGATAGTGTATTAAGTGAATTCACAGAGAGTTTCCCTAAATTAAAAACACCACTAATAGACGAGCGCGATCAATATCTAGCGGAAAAGATTAAGCGTGCACCAGGTGAGAAGATTGTGGCAGTATTAGGTGCAGCACACGTGCCGGGAATCAAGCAAGAACTACATAAAGACCATAATCTTCAAACATTAACAAAAGTACCACCAAAATCTAAGGCACCTAAAGTGATTGGGTGGGTAATTCCTTTTGCAATCATTGGATTAATTGCATATACATTTGTGACAAATCCTATGGCAGGTTGGCAACAGATCATGAGTTGGTTACTTTGGAATGGTGGTTTTTCTGCATTAGGTGCTATTATCGCACTTGGGCATCCATTAGCAATTTTAACTGCATTCATTGCAGCACCAATTACCTCATTAAATCCATTGATGGCAGCAGGTTGGTTTGCAGGATTTGTACAGGCATTAGTGAAAAAACCACATGTATCAGACTTTGAGGCATTAGCAGATGATGTCCATACATTAAAAGGATTTTGGTCTAATAAAGTAACGCGTATTTTATTAATTATTATTCTTGCAAACTTAGGAAGCTCGATTGGAACAATCGTCGCAGGGACAGATATTTTGCGTGTGTTCTTTAATAATTTATAAGTGTAACAAATAAAAGAAAACGTCAGTGAATAATATACTCACTGGCGTTTTCGCATTCTTCCTTTTATAATAAATCCCCTAATGCGCCACTAATGGATGGGTATTGGAATACATAACCTGCTTGTTGTAGTTTTTCTGGTAGTACCCATCTACTTTTTAATACTAGTTCTGTTTCGGTACGAATGAATGTAGCGCCTATCTCCAATAATGGTTTTGGTGTAGGTAATCCGTATGTACGGTTTAGCTTTTGTCTCATTGCATTCATAAATATATAATTAGGAACTGGTTTTGGAGAGGAACAGTTAAATACACCAGATAAATCATTTCGTTCTTTTAAGAACATCATGATTTGGAATACATCTTCAATATGTATCCAACTAAACATCTGTTGACCATTTCCTTGAATGCCGCCAAGGCCAAATTTTACTAAGTTTTTGTATGGAGTCATTACACCCCCATTTGGACCGAGTACGATGGCGATTCGTAATGCAACTTGGCGTGTGTGTGGTAATTGAAAACTAAAAAATGCCTTTTCCCACTTTTTAGCTACATCGACAGAGAATCCTGTACCATATTCACCATCTTCTTCTGTCATCGGTCTATCATCTGCATGACGATAAATAGTTGCTGTACTTGCATTGATCCATAATTTCGGTGGAGTACTACAACGATTGATTGCATCCCCTAATAGTCTTGTTGTTCCTACTCTTGAAGTCATTATTTCTTGTTTGTTCTTCTCGTTGTATCGACAATTTACCGACTTTCCAGCAAGATTGATGACCATTTCTGCATTTTCTAATGCTTCCGTCATCCCTTCTTTGTCATTCCATGTAATTGCAGGCTTTCTTCTTGATATCATTACAACATCGTAGTTTAATGCATCTAATTTCTGTTTGATATACTCACCAATAAATCCAGAACCACCAGCTAAGACTACTTTTGGCTTTGTTGTCAATT
>JAJUGF010000178.1 GCA_029268495.1 Gracilibacillus sp. | reverse complement strand
TGTGATTGGTATAATCCATCAAATGCAATCACTGTAAGTAACGTAATCGCTACAAGTGACAGTATCCAAATAATACTTGCGATTCGTACCTGTTTCCATTTCCAATAGAGTAATTGTTTCGTAGATTGAAAATACATCTTCTCCCTCCTCTCTTACTTCACTTCATAATGTTGGATAAATAATTCTTCTAAAGTAGGTGGCAAGCTTTCGATATATGTGATTTGATGTTCACTAAGTTGTTTCATCACCTCTGATAGATTCTCTGCATCTACTTGCAATTCATACTGCTCATTCGTTTTTTTCATGTCATGAACGCCAGCTAACGTATGCAACGTATCTATTGGTCGTTTTGTTTGTACAATGATTTTTGATCTCGTTAAATGTCTTAATTGTTGTAATGTTCCACTTTCAATAATTTCGCCATTGCGAATAATCCCTACCGTATCACATAGTTTTTCTACTTCTGATAATATATGGCTCGATAACAAGACACTTTTTCCTTCTTCCTTTGCTTCCATTACACATTGTTGAAAAACTTGTTCCATTAAAGGATCTAATCCAGACGTAGGCTCATCTAATATGAATAACTCGGACGGCGAGGCAAATGCACTAATTAATGCAACCTTTTGACGGTTCCCTTTGGAATATGTGCCACATTTTTTTGTCGGATCTAATTGGAACCTCTTGATAAGTGCATCTCTTTTCCCTTTATTAACCGTTCCTTTTAGTCTCAAGAAAAAATCAATCACTTCTCCCCCTGTTAAGTTATCCCATAAATGAACATCACCTGGGACATAAGAGACTTTTTCATGAATGCTCACGGCTTCTTTCCATACATTCTTACCGAATATGGTTGCTTCACCACTTGTTGCTTTTACTATTCCTAAAAGAATACGTAATGTTGTCGATTTCCCTGCACCATTTGGTCCAATAAAACCGTATACTTCTCCTTTTTCTAATTGAAAAGTCACACCATTTAACGCAACAAAGGAACCAAACTTTTTTGTTATGTGTTGTACATCCATTACTGACATTGTCCTTACCTCCCTCATATTTATCGAAAATTAATTCTTATCCTTACATGTATTGTATCTGTTCTATTCCATATACACAATACAGTTTTGAAATATTATATTAATATTATTTCAAAACTAGTACAAACAAATGAAGAAAAAGTTAGGGTGATTTCATTGTGAAATGATAGAAATATCGTTACAATATGCTTGAGGTGAGAGTATATGGACGGATTTGAACGCCGCACAGCATCAAAAAAACAGCAAATTATCGTTACAGCATTGCCTCTTTTTTTGACGCATGGTATAAAAAGTGTTTCTATTGCTACCATTGCGAAACAGGCACATGTATCACAAGTATCCATTTACAACTATTTTGGAAGTAAAGATCATTTGCTAAAGGCAACAATGGACTATTATATTGATGAAATTTTTAAAGAATATGAAGAAATTTTACATGCAAAAATATCTTTTTCTGATAAAATTAAACAAATGATTTTTCAAAAAGGAAAGTTAACAACAGCAATACACGAAGAAATTATTTCTTACTTCACTTCAAGTGCTTCTGGAGAGCCATCATATGCAGATCAACTATTTCAAGAAAAAACTCTACAGTTCTTCTATACATTAATCCAGCAAGGAAAAGACGAAGGGTATATTAAGAAGGATTTATCTGAGCATGCTGTCATGATTTATTTACAATTATTTAAAGATGCGATGCAAAAGAAAGAGCTACAAGAGGTATTGATACCGCTCACAGAGGATATTATGCATTTATTCTTTTATGGTATAATAGGTAATAAAGACTAGAAACATCATATGTTAAGGAGTGTGTTCCACATGTCTAGCAAGCAACAACCATCTGCTTCAATCAAAACAATGTATGCACTAATAGAAAATATTCCTGTACCAATACTTATTTTGAAATTACATAGCGATCTTACCATCTCTATATTTGATGCGAATAATGCTTGCGCGTCACACTTTGAGTATACAAAAAAAGAACTACTAAAGATTCCTCCACAAAAATTAGTAAACAAAGAAGCGTGGATTCATTTTAGTAATATGAAGGAGTTATCTGTTGATGAGGTGACAAATATAGAAACAACACACATCACAAAAAGTGGGATACCTATTCCTGTATCCGTCACACTCAAGCTTCAACAGGTTGATCAATCAATCTATATCCTCACAACATTTCAGGATATAACTGACAAAAGGAATATAGAAGATCAACTCATGATTATCGACAAACAATTGCATTCCTTATTTCATTATAATCCTGACTTGATTTTTATGTTAGATAAAGAAGGTTTCTTTACTAATGTGAATCCAGCTAATAATAAAATTTTAAAATATACGGCTGCGGAAATGTTACAGATGCATTATAAAGATGTTCTGCATCCAAATGATTTAGAAAGAACGAATCATATTTTTGATCAAGTCTTAGCACACCAAACTGTACAAGAAGTATTAAAAGTCTATAATAAAGATAAAATGGTACTGCTCTTAGATATTACAGCTGTACCAATTATTATTGATAATGAAGTACGTGGTGTGATTGGTGTCGCGCGTGATATCACAGAAGAAAGACAAATGTCAGAACGATTGCAAATAAGTGAACAGCGATATAAATCTGTCTTAGAGAATAATATTGATGCGGTATTGTCTTTTGACTTATATGGTCGATTTACATATGTAAATAAAGCTACTGAGAATATGATGGGATACACAGAAGACGAATTAAGAGGGCAATATTTTCTCGATTATATCGTTCCTGAAGAACAAGCTAGGACTATTAGCGAATATAGTAAAGTATTAGAAGGCAATGCTATTCAATACGAAACTGTGATGTTTAATAAACAGAAAGAACGCATCTATCTACATGTTACTGTCATACCTATTAAGGTGCATGATGCAATTACAGGTGTGCATTGCATTGGTAAAGATATTACAGAAACCAAATTATTTGAAGAGAAACTCAATTATATGGCATACCATGATTATTTAACAGAATTACCGAACCAACACTTTTTTCATGCATCGTTAAAGAGCGCCTTGGAAAAAGCAAAACAATTAGATCTTAAGCTCGCTATTTTCTTCCTAGATTTAGATCGATTCAAAGCGATTAATGATTCATTAGGACATGACTTTGGGGATATCGTGTTACTTAAAGTTGCCAATAGAATAAAAGAAATTCTCCCTGCAAATGCAAGTGCCTATCGTTACGGCGGAGATGAATTTATTGTTTTAGTGGAAGATACAGATGCCCCTGAAACGAGAGAACTTGCGGAAAATATACTAGAAGAACTGTCTCAAGCATATGTTTTAGACGATATGGAATTAGTTATTACGCCAAGTATCGGTGTAAGTATGTACCCATATGATGGTATAGAAAGTAAAGTATTAATAAAAAAAGCAGACAATGCCATGTATCATGCAAAACGAATTGGTAAAAGTAATTATCAATTTTATAGTGAATCGATGCATAACAAAATTCCTGGTAACATTGAATTAGAATCACTTTTACGTAAAGCAATAAAACAAAATGAATTTTCACTATATTATCAACCTCAAATAGATCCGGTGACAAATGATATTTATGGTGCTGAAGCTTTAATTCGATGGGAAAATAAAGAACTCGGACTGATTTCACCTGGTGAATTCATTCCATTAGCAGAAGAAACTGGTTTAATTGTACCAATTGGGGAGTGGGTAATGGATGAAGCTTGTCGCCAAAATAGAGAATGGCAAGACAAAGGCTACAAACCTTTTCGTATATCGATTAATCTATCTTTACGACAATTTTACCAATCTGATCTTGTAAAAAAATTAGAACAGGTGATTACAAAATATCAGATGGATCCACAATACTTAGAATTAGAAATCACAGAGTCTATGGCAATGGATGCAAATACCGCTTCTACTATTCTGCATGATTTAAAAAATTTAGGTGTGCACATTGCAATGGATGATTTCGGAACAGGTTATAGTTCATTAAACAATTTAAAGAAATTCCCGATAGATCATTTAAAAATTGATCAGTCCTTTATTCGTGATATGACAACAGATGCAGATGATAGAGATATTGTTTCGACAATTATTATGCTTGCACATAACTTGAATATGAAAACAATTGCTGAAGGGGTAGAAACAAAAGAGCAGGCAGAATTTTTACACTCAATTAAATGTGATGCATTACAAGGATACTATTATTGCCGTCCATTACCTGCAAAAGACTTTCTAGATTATTTAACAGAACATTCGTAAACAATGAAACATCTCTTACACCATGATCGTATAAAGTAACGGTCATGGTTTTTTTAAATAAAAATAGCTAAGGAAAGGTAGATTGTATTGAAGAATAACAAGTTTCTCACGCTTATCTTTTCAACAAATATTCCAAAAATCGCTTTATTTTTAGGATTGATTGGTAGTTTAATCTCAACAATTGTCGGTCTTGCTATCCCTTTATTAACAAAGGAGATTGTCGACGATTTTGATGCAAGTTCGATTAGTACAATGATGGTTGTCATTATTGTGGTTGTCTTTATAGCGCAAGCTGTCTTCGATGCGATTTCTACATACACATTAGCATATGTTGGCCAAAAAATTGTTGCTAATCTAAGAGAGACAATGTGGCTTAAATTTATTTATCTACCTGTATCTTATTTTGATAAACACAAAAGTGGAGAATCTGTAAGTCGCGTTGTTAATGATACGAGTATTGTAAAAGATTTAATTACACAACATTTCCCACAATTTATTACAGGGATTATTTCTATTATTGGTGCCATTATTATTCTACTAATAATGGATTGGAAGATGACCCTACTCATGCTTATTGCTGTGCCAATTGCTGTCGTTATCCTCATGCCACTTGGAAGTAAGATGTCTAAAATTTCGAGATCACTGCAAGATGAGACTGCTTCTTTTTCAGGAAGTATTCAACAAACATTAAGTGAAATTAGATTAATGAAAGCATCCAATGCAGAGAATTTTGAACAAAAGAAAGGATTTTCGAATATTCATTCCTTGTTTAAATTCGGATTAAAAGAAGCAAAACTATTTGCTTTAGTTGGTCCATTTATGTATTTAATCAATATGGTAGTATTTGCATTAATTATCGGTTATGGAGGAATTCGAGTAGCAGAAGGATCCATGTCAACAGGATCATTAGTCGCTTTCTTATT
>JAJUGF010000177.1 GCA_029268495.1 Gracilibacillus sp. | reverse complement strand
TCGTAAACATAAGTAATCCTTCACCTTCAAAGTGAGGTAATTGTGCTGTGAAGATTAAAATTGCTAATGAGTTAACGAAGCCTACCATCACCGAACGTGGTACAAACTTCATCACTGTTGCTAGTTTACATACACCAAACAATATTTGGAGTACCCCTGTTAAGATTGTCGCTGCTAATAAATACTGCAATCCGTAATCCGCAACTAAAGTCACCATAAGTAATGCCATTGCACCAGTTGCAGCTGAAATCATTCCAGGTCGACCACCTACGAATGCAATGACAACAGCAATACAAAAGGATGCATACAAACCTATCATTGGATCTACCCCAGCAATAATCGAAAATGCTATTGCTTCTGGTATTAATGCTAATGCGACTACAATACCTGATAAGATATCCCCTTTTACATTACCAAACCATTCTTTTTTCATTTGTTCTAAATGCATGAAGCACCCCTCTTTAATATAGTTACTTCCCTGATTCCCTCAGAGAAAATCCGAACTGAACGCATTGCATATTATCACAGTTTACGAATATATCAAAGCAATGATAAAACGCATTCATTTTATTAGTTCTTTTAATTTCGATATTATTCTCTGTTTATCTACCATTTTCATAAAAATAAAATTTATCTATAAAATAACACTCCAAATGGTGAATTACTCCCATTTGAAGTGTACTACTAAACTATTCTATCGTTAAAAAAGCTTTGACCATGTTACTGGACCGACGATTCCATCTGCTTGCACTTTATTTTTTCGTTGAAAGTTCTTCACTGCATTTTCTGTCTGTACGCCAAATATTCCATCTACAGCAATAGCTAACTTACCTTGGATAATTCGCACAATCTCTCCTTTACTTCCTTTTTTAATGTAATAACCTGGGTATTTTGCAATTAATTTCGTTGCCTTTACCCATTTATTTTTTGTATTTGGCCCTACAATACCATCTACTTTAAGACCTTGTTCTCGTTGAAATGCTTGTAATGCAACGAGTGTTTCTGTTCCGAACACACCATCTGCACCATACTTAGGAAGTTTGTACCCTAATCTGATCAAATCATGTTGAAGCCTCTTTACTTCCGTACCTCTCGCACCTTTTTTTAAATAAGTTGGAGGTATTGGTTTCTTTTCATTGTACTGAAGAATATAGCTAGTTGGGTTTAATGTAGATGATTGCTTATTCGCTCTATATCCATACGGAACCGTTGTTTCTGCTTTTTGTCTCACTTCAAAGTGCAAGTGAGAGCCTGTTACATATCCAGTCTGACCTTGATAACCGATTAATTGATTTGCTCGGATATGTTGTCCTCTTTTTACGGTTACTGAATCGAGATGTGCATAGAGTTGTCCTCGATTATTATTGTCTTTTACAAAAACGACATTTCCATATCCACCAAAACCTGTCCCTGATTGTCCAAATCCTGCATAAACAACCGTTCCACCTGTAAACGAATAGATTGGCGCTTTATGTGACTTCACCAAATCAATCCCTGCATGAAATTCTCGTGTACCTTTGATTGGATGTGTGCGATACCCGTATGCACTTGTAATACGATACCCTTTAAATGTGGCCATCATGTACCTCCTTTATTTGATTTCGTCTTTACAAAAGGTTTGCTTGACAACTTGATGACTAAATACAGCAATTGCAACAGCGATAATTCCATCTGCAATTGCCTGAACAGTAAAGCCGTACATACTAACAGCAGCTAATACCGAGAAGCTTATTAATATCCAGACAATTAACCAATCAGGAATAAATGGTGTTCTTTTACAAGCATATCCAATGAACCATAGTGCAGGAACAATGAAATAGAAATCTTCTCTAATAGTAAATTCCATCTCTTGTAACATTTCGAACACCTCCTCTGATTTAAAATAGTGAGCTTTTGACAGTATTCAACAAATTATCAAAAGGACTCACGATACCTTATGCAAACACAAAGGATTACGTATCGGCATGTTGCTTAATTGCTCCTACTATATTATCCACTTTTTATCTGAAAAGGTTGGATAGAATTTGAATATCACGATTGAATAAGCCATGTTTTGGGTATAAATAATGGAGATAAATGAAAAGGGGGGACTTTATTCGTTTTAGCTATTTGACTATTTTTTCTAAAATGAATAAAGGAAATAATGGATAAAAATAAAGTTGGCCACGTTGGTATTGTATTTATTGTTTCTACTATTATCGTATTATTATTCGTGTTATGGGGTGCGTTATCACCTAATTCATTAAATGAAGCAGCAAATTCAGGTCTTTCTTGGATGATTACTAATTTTGGTTGGTTCTACATGCTAATTACAGCATTATTTGTAGCATTTGTTATTATATTAGCACTTAGTCCATACGGAAAAATTAAATTAGGTAAACCGGATGACGAACCTGAATATTCTTGGTTCTCATGGATTGGGATGCTATTCGCTGCAGGTATTGGTGTTGGATTCGTATTCTGGGGTGTGGCTGAACCAGTACTATATTATATGGACCCACCATTAGGCTATGAACCGAATACCCGCGAATCTGCACTTGCCGGACTTCGTTACGGTTCTTATCACTGGGCATTACATCCATGGGCAATCTTCTCCATTGTTGGTATGACACTTGCATATGTTCAATATCGAAAAGATCGTCCTGCACTGATTAGTTCCGCTTTTTATCCAATATTAGGAGATAAAGTGAATGGCTGGGCAGGTAAAACGATTGATACACTAGCAGTTATCGCGACATGTACTGGTGTTGCAACAACATTTGGCCTAAGCGCAATGCAAATTACTGGTGGTCTTTCTCATATTACACCGATTCCAAATTCGCCATGGGTTCAATTAATTATTATCTGTATTGTTACAGTATTATTTATGTTTTCAGCTGCAAGAGGGTTAGACAAAGGTATTAAGATATTAAGTAATATCAATTTAGTAGTCGCAGGTTTATTATTACTATTCGTCTTATTCGTTGGACCAACATTATTTATTGCCGAGAGCTTTGTCACAACACTAGGAGGTTATATTACCAATGTCATTCCAATGGCACTCACATTAACACCATTTTCAGAAAGTGAATGGTTAGGTACAAATACCATTTTCTTTTGGGCATGGCACATTTCTTGGGCTCCATTTATGGGTATATTTATTGCACGTATTTCAAAAGGACGCACAATTAGAGAATTTATGGCTGGTGTCTTAATTGTCCCATCCATACTTGCAATTATCTGGTTTACTACATTTGGTGGTACTGGTTTATTAATTGAAATGGAAGGTATTGCGAACATTGGTGAATTAGTTAATTCACAAGTGGAACTAGCATTATTTGCGATGCTTGGGGAATTACCACTTAGCTTTATCACAAATCTACTAGCTATTATTTTAATACTGATTTTCTTTATTACATCTGCAGATTCAGCTTCTTTCGTACTTGGTTCAATGACGTCTAACGGTGATTTGGAACCAAAGACATCTGTTAAACTAATCTGGGGATTCTTAATTGCTGGTGCTGCAAGTGTTCTGTTATTCAGTGGAGGCGGCGGACTTGGTGCATTGCAGACAGCTTCGATTATCGCTGCATTGCCATTTGCTATCGTGATGGTGCTCATGATTATTTCCGTTATTATTACATTAAGTAAAGATTGGCAAATTGATCGAAAACTTCGTCGTAAAAAACAAGTAAACAAAGTAAAAGGGGAATTTAAAGATGAGTTCGTCGATCATATTAAAGAAGATGTATATGATGAAGTGAAAAATGAGTTGTATGATGATATGAAAGACGAATTTTATGACGAGTTTAAAGATAAAATTTATGATGACATGAAGAAAGAAATAAAAGAAGAGTTACGAGATCCGAAGAAATGAGTGAAATAATCCTTACTTTAAGCAGATTTCTTTATAGCAACTCTAAATTGTGTCAAAATGAAGTGAATGTGAGAAGTGAGGTGAACATGAAAAATGAAAGTTCAAATATGGTCTGATTTCGTCTGTCCTTTTTGTTATATTGGAAAGAGACGATTAGAACAAGCAATTGAAAGATTTCCGAATGAATTACAAATTGAAGTAGAATATAAAAGTTTTCAGCTAGATCCACATGCGAGTATCTATCAAGGAAAATCCATACACGAAGCGATTGCAGAAAAATATAATATCCCAGTTGATCGTGCTATTCAATCTAATATGCAGATTGGTGAGCAAGCAAAAGCAGTTGGTCTTCATTTTGCTTTTGATACGATGAAACCAACAAATACGTTTGATGCACATCGTCTAAGTAAGTATGCGAAGACAATCGGTAAAGAAGAAGCATTTGTGAATGAAATGTTGTATCAATACTTTACACTTTCTGCACTTATTAGTGATCACGATACGCTAATGGAAATCGCTAAGAAAGTCGGATTACCTGAAAAAGAAGTGGACCAAATTCTTCGTAATCAAGATATGTATGCGAATGAAGTGAACAGTGATCAGCAATTGGCGTCACAATTACGTATTACAGGTGTGCCATTCTTTATCTTTAATGATAAATTCGCAATTTCTGGTGCGCAACCTATTGAGACATTTATGCAAGCACTAGAAAAAGTACTAGAAGACGAATCGAAGCAATGGCAAGATTTATCTTCACATCAAGGCAGTTACTGCGATGGCGATAGCTGTAAATAAATTCCAATAGCGTTTTATAAGACTCTAACCTATTCGTTAGGGTCTTTTTTTGTATAAACATTTAAAAACTTAAATCAAAATCACTAAAAACTTCAATAATTAAATATATTTACACACCAAAAGTCATATATTTCAATTTTATATCGTTATTTTTGACTATTTATGTTATAATCATATCGAACTAATAAGCGTTTACATATATCGTTACATTAAGCCATATTGTACTAAAAAAATTATGAGTATATTACATTTGGAGGATGAAGATGAAAAAGAAGTTTTGGAAGAAGAAAAATAAATCAACTAATTTGCAATCGCATTCAAAAAAGTCACTCAAGCAATTTGTACGTAATTTAAAACAAAAGAAAAAAAACCGCAATACTACTATCTCACCTAAGAATAGTACTAGTACTAGTACTTCTACTATTACAAGAAAGAACTCAATTAGCACAAAAATATTATTTAGCATTTTAACAACCGTATTAGTAAGTGTTATTATCGTTGGGGTTGCATCTTACTTAGTCTCCAATTCTATTATTAAATCAAAAGTTACTGAAGCAACGGAACAGACGATTATTCAATCAAG
>JAJUGF010000176.1 GCA_029268495.1 Gracilibacillus sp. | reverse complement strand
TGGCATATCTCATTTTTCCCTCTGTATTCGGGGTAAACAATGCCATACTTTCTCCAATAGTTACCACATCCATTTGTATCCCTCCTACCATTCTGCAACTGTACCATCATCATGTCTCCATATTGGATTACGCCAATCATGGCCTACTTTAGCCATTTCTCTTACTTTATCTTCATTAATTTCAATTCCTAACCCTGGCCCTTGTGGGATATTTACATGACCATTTTGATAATCAAACACAGATTTATCTACAATATAATCCATTAAATCGTTTCCTTTGTTATAATGAATGCCTAAACTTTGTTCTTGAATAAAGGCATTGTGTGTCGTTGCATCCACTTGCAAACACGCTGCAAGCGCAATTGGACCTAAGGGGCAATGTGGTGCAATTGCAATATCATACGCCTCTGCCATTGATGCTATTTTCTTCACTTCTGTAATACCACCTGCATGTGACAAATCTGGTTGAATGATATCTACATAACCTGATTCAAAAAGTGGTTTAAAATCCCAACGTGAATACATTCTTTCACCAGTTGCAATTGGAATACTTGTATGTTTTGTAATCTCAGCTAATGCCTCGTTATTTTCTGGTAATACTGGTTCTTCAATAAACATTGGGCGAAAAGGTTCTAATTCCTTTGCTAAAATTTTTGCCATTGGTTTATGGACCCTGCCATGAAAGTCGATACCAATACCCACATATTTACCTACAGCTTCGCGTACAGATGCAATTCGATCTACAACACGATCTATTTTTTCATAGGAATCTACATATTGGAGTTCTTCTGTCGCATTCATTTTTACTGCTGTAAATCCTGCATCTACTACTTGTGTTGCGGCTTTCCCTACATCACTCGGTCGATCTCCACCAATCCAGGAATATACTCGAATCGAATCTCGACAAGCACCACCTAATAATTGATACACAGGTGTGTCAAAAAATTTCCCTTTAATATCCCATAAAGCTTGATCAAGCCCAGCAATCGCACTCATTAATATAGGACCACCTCGGTAAAATCCTGCACGATACATCACATTCCAATGATCCTCAATTTTTAATGGATCTCTTCCTATTAAATATGTGGATAGCTCCTTTACTGCTGTTTCTACAGTAGCAGCTTTTCCCTCAATTACAGGCTCTCCCCATTCAGTAATTCCTTCATCTGTCTCGATCTTCACAAAGCACCATCTCGGTGGCACGATAAATGTTTCAATATTTGTTATTTTCATATTTTCCATTCTCCCTAATTAGAGACATATCCTAATTTACTAGAAATACGTGCACTATGTTTTTTTATTTCCACAGCTAATTCACCATTCACTCTTTCTTTTGTCATTCTATCAATTGGACCTGCAATACTAATAGCTGCAACAACCTTCCCACTATAATCATAGATTGGTGCAGCAATACACCGAATTCCATTTTCATGTTCTTGTTCATCTATTGCATATCCGCTTTCCTTAATCATATCTAATTCTTCTAACAATTTTTCCTTCGTTGTGATAGTTGTATCTGTAAACATAGGCAATCCTTTATCTGTAATCAATTGTTCAATTTCCTGTTCTTTGAAACCTGTTAATAAGGCCTTCCCTACTCCTGTACAATGCATATATGCCCTTTTTCCAATTTGTGAATACATACGGATGGTCTGATTACTCTCCACCTTATCGACATAAACAACTTCTTGTCTATCGTGGATACATAAATGCACCACCTCTTCAGAACTTGTTGCTAACAATTCTAAGGAATCTTTAGCTAATGAACGGATATCCAAGTCATTAAGCAATGAACTTGCTAATACCAAACATTGTATCCCTAGTTGATAGTGACCATTATGTGTTTGTTGGACATACCCTCTATTTGATAACGTTTTCAAAAGTCGGTGAACAGTACTTTTAGCTAAGTCCATTTCACTTGCTAATTCCGTAATTCGAATACCGTTTGGATACTGCGCAAGTAATTCTAGAATAGTAAATGTCCGTTCAACTGATTGCACTTGTGACATAAAACACCCCTTAATTGTTCCACAATACGGAACTATATTCTTTATAATGGAATATATTTATTTTATCTAATTACTCATCCATGCGTCAAGATATTCTACAAAAAAATACCTTTTAACAAGTACTGCTTACTTGTTAAAAGGTATTCCATTCTCTAGTCCCCCACCAACACCGAAATCTTTATCAAATACTTATCAAATCCTTTCACAGATAATTCGTCCAACAATATATCCTCATAAAAGTACCCGTGAAGGTTTAAATCATAATCGTTCGCATACTTAAGTAATCTCGTATATGTCTCCTCAATGGTTGCATATCCACTCGTATGATAGGCAGTTAAATAACGACCTTTTTTCTTACTGAAATTCTTATCCCCTGCATTATTTACTTTCGAATAGAGATAATCATATCTCAAATTATCTCCACTTAGAATATGTTCGACACGAATCATCCATCCCTCAGTCACTGTGGTAATATCCAACTTTTCTAAATTTGTATAATGACGTTGAATACAATCGTAGATATTCTTCTCACTAGTAATAGCTTTAGCATTTGTCACAATAAGGAAATCTTCTACATCCTTATACTCTACAGTGATGTCGGATGTATTAATTGCAATCGCTTCTTGCGTAATTGCTATCTTTTCCTTTACTAACACCTTCATTTTTTCTAATTGTTGCATTTTTCTAGTGATGGTCTTCTCTTCCGCTTCTAATACCTCAATCAATTTTTCTGGGGAACGATGATCTAGATATACTTTTATGTCCTTTAACGGCATATCTAATTCCTTCAATGTCGCTATCGTATGGAACACATCCGCTTGATAAATAGAATAATATCTATAGCCATTCGAAGTAATGTGCTCAGGTGAAAAGATGCCCATTTTATCATAATAAAACAATGTATCTTTACTTACATTCATTAATTTTGCAAATTGACCTGTCGTTAAATGAATTTGTGGATTAATGTCCATAAGTCGCTTGACCTCTTTTCGTTTTTACCATGATTACAAATAACCATACATATGTCTCTTTCTTACTACAAAATAGAAACATACAAGTACAGAGAGAAATTCCGCTATTGGTAGCGCCATCCATATCCCTGTTACTCCAAATACCAATGGCAGCACGATTAAGCCACCTAGTTCAAATACCAATATTCTCAAAAAGGAAACAATAGCTGAGATCTTTCCATTAGAAAGGGCTGTAAATAACATCGATGTAAAGATATTCAAGCCCATAAATAAAAAGGCAAAACTAAAAATAGGAAAGCCCTCTATTGCGATAGAATAGACAACCGTATCTCCACCAATCATTGCCTTAATGAACAATGGTCCAAATACATATGCCATCACGAGCACGGCAAGTGAACTGATACTAATAAAAAAATAACTTCTCTTCACAATAAATTGTAACTGCGTCGTTTGTTTGCTTCCATATTTGTAACTGATAATTGGTGCGATACCAATGGAATATCCCATAAAAATAGGTGTAAGAAACATCATTACATATAGCATAATTGTAATAGCAGCAACACCATCTACCCCAATATAATGTAACATCATGAGATTAAAGGCAATCGTGACAACAGAGGAAGAAAGATTCGTCATCATTTCAGATGAGCCATTTATACAAGCATGTAGTAGAACTTTTTTCTCTATTAATGGCTTCACAAAATGTAGGACACTATTTTTAGAAAAAAGGAAATATACAACCCCTATTAATGCAGGAACTATAATACCAATTGCCGTCGCTATTGCCGCACCTTTCATACCCATGCCCATCACCGCAATGAATATGTAATCAAGCACAATATTTAACCCACCACCAATTAGTGTAATGAGTAAATTCAACTTCGGCTTTCCTGCTGTCACAAAAAAGTTCTCAAACATTACTTGAAGAATAAGGAACGGACTAAATGCAAGGATTATTCTCGCATACGTAATCGTATAGTCGAAAAGTTGCGCTGTTTCATTCGCCCCAAGCAATCCCAATATCTGCTTAAGAAACACTTGCCCTATAATCATAATAAGCACACCAAGCAAAAATCCACATACTACAAGAAACGTAAAATTACTCCGCGCTTCTTTATTATTCTTTTCTCCCATTTTTTTTGCAATAATCGCACTCCCACCAGTACCAAGCATTAATGCTATCGCAAATATGACAGAATAGAATGGCATAAATATATTAATTGCCGACAATGCCGTTGCATTCACGTATCGTGCTACAAACATCCCATCCACCATTGTATAAATCGAAATAAATACCATCACCGCAATGGTAGGTGTAGTATATCCAATCAGTGATTTTAATGTATAATTTTTTTCAAATTGCTGTGTTTCCATTCCTGACATCTCCTCTACCCTAAAACAATAAACCTCTCCTAAAGTATGGAGTAACACTATAGTCAAGAGCAAAAGTAGAAATAACAGTACATACAAAAAAACTAGACCTACACCACATCTAAATAGTGGCAAGCCTAGTTTTCCTTAGGGGCATATTCTCACAATCCCCCATATCTCCTATGGCGCTGTTCATACTCCTCAATTGCCCGCAAAAATTCCTCTTCATTGAAATCTGGCCATAAGACATCTGTAAACAGAAATTCTGTATAAGCCAATTGCCATAATAAGAAATTACTCAAACGCTTCTCGCCACCTGTACGAATCAGCAAGTCCGGCTCTGGAATATCTGCTGTATATAAATAAGAAGATATATGTTCCTCAGTGAGATCCTCTTGTGCTAACTTTCCTTCCGTTATATCTGACACCACTTCTTTCATCGCATGAAGTAGTTCACTTCTGCTACCATAGTTCAATGCAAAATTTAGTTGCAAGCCTGTATTATCCTTCGTCCGTTCGATTGCATACGCCATTGCTTCCCTTGTATGTGCAGGGAGATTGTTGACATCACCAATTACTTGCACACACACATTATTTTCAATCAATTCAGGTAAAAAAACATGTAAGAATTCTTTCGGTAATTTCAAAATAAAATCAACTTCTGCTTTTGGTCGTTTCCAATTTTCTGTAGAAAAAGCATATAGCGTCAAATACTTCACATTACGAGAAGACGCTGCTCTCACTACTTTCATTACTGTCGAGATTCCCTCTTTATGTCCTGCCACCCTAGGAAGTCCACGCTTTCTCGCCCATCTACCATTCCCGTCCATAATCATCGCAATATGGGTAAGTGTACACGCCTCTTCCGTATAGACTTTTTTATTATTCAAAAATGGGATTTTC
>JAJUGF010000175.1 GCA_029268495.1 Gracilibacillus sp. | reverse complement strand
TTCACTAATAATGATGTAATTCCTGTATAGCTAATCATTGCGGCAAAAACACCTAATAGAATATAACTTAGTGCTGTATTTGCTTGACCACCCATACCTTCAATTAATAACTCTACTGACCTAATCAGACTTTCCCCTGACATTAAGCCAGCTATAATTCCTGCAATAATAATCGCAAAAATCACATGTACTTTTAATAAACTTAATGCGAGCATGACAATTACGGCTACGACGACAACCCATTCCATTTGATGTAATCCTCTCTCTTTAGTTTTTATCTAAGTTTTTTTCGATTTTTTCAATCAGCTCAATTAACTTATCTACATCTTCCACAGAAGTTTCTTCCGGTTTCAATTGATCTAATTGCTCTAGAAATCGTTCTAATTGTTCTCTTAATACGGTGATTTTGTTGTTTTCCATTATGCAAAGGCCCCTTTATGCTATTTACTATTCCATTGACAATAGTAATGGATTTTTATTCGATTGTCTACTCTACCATAATAAAGCAATGCAATAAACAAACCTTCTCTATCTATTCTCATGAAAGAATAAATAAAGAAGGTTCTATTTAAAAATATCCATTTCATTATTAACTTGATTTGTATGAAAATGCTACATGATTTTCAATTGGTATAAATGCTCCTACTTCTTGTTTTGTAACATTTTTAATTACTAAGTTTTTTTTAGAGCCTTTCAGTTCTAAATAAACTTCACCAAATGTTACATGACCTTTTTCTTGTAAGACTGGTGCATATGCCTTTAATGCTCCTACTTTGTTTACTGCTACATCATATGTTTGGCTTAGTTTCGTTCCTTTACCATATGTTGCATGGAAGGTAAGCGGAAACGAGTGTTTTTTCTCAGCTTCACTAATAATCATCTTCATAATCTGATCTACTTTCTGTGCTTTAACAGTAAGTCCACCTTTTACATGCTTCTCTTCTTTTTGATCATAGTGAACACTGACAGGCTTGTCTCCACCATAATTGTTCACTTCATTCACATTAATTAATTGAAATTCCCAGTTTACTTTTGATTCAACTGACTTGTAATGTAGTGGCCAATGTCCCAAAAATATATTTCCACGATAGCCAAGTGCAATAGGTGATGGTTTGATTGTTGTTTCATTCAACATCTTAATCAATTCTTCATTATCTAACTTCATATCTATTGATTCCATTAATTCCTTTGTTTGCTCACTTGGCTCCATCGTACTTTGTTCTTCTTTTAATTGTTTTGACGTGTTCTGTAACTCAATCGAAACGACATGGTTCGGAATTTTACTTTCATCTTTTGCTAATAACGGTAATGTGCATATACAAAAAATAATTACGGCAAAACTGATTACTTTTCTCATCACATTCAACCTTCCTATAAAGTCTTTTGTTTATAGTTTGAGAAAAGTAATCAATTTTATTCGTAATTACTTATTTAATGGAATAATATCTAGCGATTCTGTAATCTTCACTGAATCTTCTATCGTTCGAATCATGGAGCAATTCTTTCTGGCAATTTCTAAGCTTTTTTCTAATCTTTCGTTATTTAACTGATACCCTTTCACAATATAGTTCAAATGTAGGGATTCGATTCTGTTTGCTTGATCAGGGTTTCTATTTACCTCTACTTCAATTTTTAAATCATCAATCTTGATTCGTTTCTTCTCTAGTATTTTTCGAAAAACTGAAGCACTACAACCTACGATGGATGCAACCATTAATTGAAATGGACGATACCCATAGTCTTCATTACCTGAAATATCTAGTTCTCCATATGCCAACTTTGTTCTAACGCCGCCTTCTTTTAAATAAAAATCCATTTGAATGCCTCCTTTTGTTGTTTAACGTTACCCTTATTTTGCCTTACTATGCTAAAAAGTCAATCAAAAATCCTTACAATATTTCATACTAGTGCATCATTCATTGATAAAAAAAACTCCTTATCTAACCATCATTCTCGGCTAGATAAGGAGTTTAAATTATCATTCATAGGATTATTCTTTGACATACCTGCTAAAACGCAATTCCATTCTTTCTTGAATGAATGCAATTATAATACATAGTGGCCAATAAATGAGTGCAACTAATATATACATCGTTAAAGAATCAAATTCTCTACCACCTGCAATTTGTGCTTTTTGAAAAAGCTCTGGAACAGTTATAACAGCCGCAAGAGATGTTGCTTTTACTAAATCTAAGAACACGTTCGTTAATGGCGGCATCGCAATACGAGTAGCCTGTGGCAAGATTATTTTCGTCAATGTATGCCAATACGTAAAGCCTAATGCTTTCGCTGATTCCCATTGCCCTTTTGGTACACTATTAATGGATGAACGAATGACCTCAGCGATATATGCAGCACTATTAAGACCAAAACCTATGATTGCAGCAAAATATGCAGAAAGTGTAATTTCCACCATTGGTAATCCATAATACAAAATAAATAAAAATACTAGGATAGGTGTTCCTCTCATAAATGAAATATACACCCTCGCAGGATACCTTAATAAGACACGGTCTGAACTCCTTGCTAAAGAAATAAATAACCCTAACATTAGACCGATTCCCATTGAGACAAACGATACCGCAATCGTCATTGGTAACCCACTCAATATAAACGGTAAATTTTCGATTGCTAATGATACATCAAAGAAATTTTCTAACAATTGATCTCACACCTTAAAGTTCGATTCCTTCAAGTACTTCAATCTCTTCATCTGGTTTCACAGAGGCATCTTCTTTGTAAAATTTAATTGCTAATTCAGACAATGTTCCGTCTTCTCGCATTTCTTTTAATACAGTATTCATCTTTTCTTGTAATACTGTAGACTTTATATCCATTGCTGCTGCTTGTTCTGTCGGATGGAACTTCAATTCTGGATGTAACATAATATCAAATTCTGGAAATGCTCCCACTCCAAATTTTGATAAATAATAATCATTCACAATCACATCCGTATTTCCGTTGTCGACGTCACGTAAATATGCTTCATTTGGTGCATTTCCATAAGTAACTACTTCCGCACCAAAATGCTCAGCAATTTGACTGTAAATCGTTGTTGCTCCTCCACCTGCTTTTTTCCCTTTTAAATCTTCTAGTTTATGAATGCCTGAATAGTCATCTTTTCTTACAACCATTGTTGTGTATGAATATTTATATGGTTCTGTAAATGCAAACTTCTTTTTTCGTTTCTCTGTTGCTTCTATATCATTTGCTGCCACATCAATTCTACCGCTTGTTATTGCTGGCAACATACTATCAATTCCCATTATCTCGAATTTAACTTCCAAACCTAATCTTTTTGCTACTTCACGCATTACTTCTACATCATATCCTGTTAATTGATCTGTTCCCTCTTCATATGTAGAAGCTCCAATTAATGTACCTGAAGTACCTACAATTAATGTACCTCGCTCTTCAATCTTCTCCCAAAGCGCTTTTGCTTCATTTTGTTCTTCAGCAGATGAGGCATTATTATCCCCTGTGCCACATGCAGCTAAGAATAATACAAAACTTAACATGAATAATGTAACTATTTTTTTCAAAATCGCCACCCCTTTTGTATTGTTATATATTTTTCCCTTAATAAAATATAACAGTTTAATTCTGATAATTCAATGTTTTATTATTCTGTTCCCTTAATTGTATAAAACTGTTATATATTCAAATCTAAATATTGGCCTATTGACATTCAAAATTATTATTTTATAATTAGATTAATTATTAATTTAAAATAATTATAAATAAAAGAGAATGATTATTATTATCAAATGAATCTATTCTCAATTACAAAATGGAGGTGTTGCTTTATGAGTAGTCACATAAAAACGTTTTTCAGTACTGTAACATCAAATCACGAACGCCATCATTCCACATTTGTTGCCATTTTACTAAAGCATAGCGAGCTCATCTCAGCATTGATTAGTGGTCTACTTATCTTAGTTGTTTTTTTGTCCAAAGAACACTTGCCTACTTTTCTTTTCTATACACTCATGATTTCCGCTTTTGTTGTCGGAGGGTATCACAAAGCTAAAGAAGGTATTCAAGAAACTGTATCTGACAAGAAATTAAATGTCGAGTTATTAATGATCTTTGCAGCAATTGGAGCATGCATTATTGGATACTGGTTAGAAGGTGCCATACTAATTTTTATTTTCTCCTTAAGTGGAGCATTAGAAACATATACAGAGAATAAAAGTAAGAAAGAATTGAAAAGCTTAATGAATTTGCAACCAGAGACAGCTCTTTTGGTGACACAACAAGGTACACAGCTTGTAGAAATAGCTGAATTGAATGTTGGTGACCATATCTTTGTCAAAGCAGGAGAAAAAGTGCCAGTAGATGGAACCATCATTCACGGATCCACAGCAATCGATGAAAGTTATTTAACAGGAGAATCCATTCCTGTTACAAAAGGAAAAGATGACACGGTATTTGCTAGTACAATCAATTTGAACGGAAGTATAACAGTTGTAGTAGATAAATTACCAACAGAGACACTTTTTCAAAAAATTGTTCATTTAGTACAAGAAGCACAACAGTCAAAGTCTCCTTCACAAGCTTTTATCGAGAAATTTGAGAGCAGCTATGTAAAAATTGTTTTTCTTATTGTAGGAATGATGATGGTGTTACCACCTTTTCTATTCGGATGGTCATGGCAAGATACTTTTTATCGAGCAATGATTTTATTAGTTGTCGCTTCTCCTTGTGCACTAGTTGCATCCGTTATGCCAGCTACATTATCAGCTATTAGCAATAGTGCAAAAAATGGAATCTTAGCTAAAGGTGGGGTCCATTTGGAGAATCTTGCATCCATTCAAGCAATTGTTTTTGATAAGACAGGTACACTAACGAATGGAACACCTATTGTAACGAATCAATTATTTGCTGAGCATGTCAATAAAGCAAGAACCATTCAAATGGTATACACAATGGAAAAGCACTCTAATCATCCTTTAGCAAAAGCGTTAATCACTTGGTGTGAACAAGAATACAATGTAGATACTCTTCCCCTTAACAACGTGACACATGTGGATGGTTTAGGTGTTAAAACAATGGTAGATGGGGAAGAATGGCGAATTGGTAATGCTGTTTTTGTCGGAAAAGAAAAAGCGGAAGATTTCCGTCAACATTTACAAAATACAGCAGCTTGCTCTCATGTCTTTGTCGCTAAGGATGAGCAAATTATAGCAATGTTTACATTACAAGACACCATCAGAGAAGATTCACGTAACGCCATTCATGAATTAAAAGCGTTAGGTATTGAACCAATTATGTTAACAGGAGATAACGAAAATA